>NZ_FCNU01000002.1 GCF_001545115.1 Candidatus Protochlamydia phocaeensis | reverse complement strand
GGTATGGGAGGAGGGCAGGTGGGAGGTGTAGGAATGTTGGCAGCAGGAGGCGCAGGAGGTGTAGGAATGCCGGCAGTGGAAGTGGAAATGTTGGGAGTAGGCGCTGAAGAGGGAGTTGATTTCGACGGGTTAGGTTTGTTATTCGCAGCATTTGCTTCCGCTTCTTTCATTTTTAATTGCTGCTTAAGATGCTTAATCTCTTGATTTAATTTTTCCACACTCTTTTGATCAGGAGAGTCATTTGGTCCATACCGATAGCTCATAAAATCATGTGCACGATCGGGGTTAATCAAACAGACAAAGGGAAGAATAATGGCGGTAAATAGACATTCGACTACACGTATAACGTGAATAAGGGCCGAGGATAATTCTAAATCGCGAGGAGCCGTCCATTTAGGAAAAAAAGCGCCGGCAACGGTATTATAAGGAGAGACGACAATACCGGTACACAATTTTCCTGCAAATAAGCTCAAATGAGCCACTGTATCCGCTACTGATGCGAGAGGAATAAGGATACAGCCAAATACACGAGAAGTCGCAGATCCCAAAATAGGAATTCCATTGTTTAAATTTGAGAGAGGCTTGGTAACCTTAGCCGTTAAGCAAAAATTTTCATAAGAACTTAATTGAGAAGTCTGTATCTTCATGACGACCTTATTATTAATTTATAAACGTTTTTGCTTCTATTTTATCTTTAAATTTTAAATTGGTTATTAATTTAAATTAAATGTTTAATAAATTAATTTGATAAAATAAATAAATTTATATTGATTATATCATGAATTTAATTTATTTGAAAGTATTTATTAATAATTAATTTAATCTAGAGTGCTAAAGAAAGTTTGATTCTGGCCTTTGCCTTGTTGTTTTTGGTGTCTGCATTAAATCTCTTAGAGGTGTAGTAAAACCCGTCATAACCGATAGTTGAGGTTATGATGGGTTTTAATGCCCCTCTTAGCGAGATAGAAGGGCGTCGTGTAGAGGGGTGACATTCGCTTTAAAAATGCATGCGTCTGGCTTAAAAATTAAGAGAAAAGGGGGAGAAGTTGACCTTTAGAGGATGGATTGTTATTTTAAATGTTTATTTACAAGGATTTGTAATTAAACATTTCGCTAAAAACAGGCGAATTTGTATAATGAGTTCGTTTAAATAAATGGCATATAATGACACCCATTCATCAAGCGTTAATTGACATTCAAAACTCTCAAAATTTTGAAAAATTAGAGGGTTTTAAAGACTCCACAGTTTGGACGAGTATGAAGCAAGAGGAGAGGGCATTGCTCGCTCGCTTGCTAATCATTCAGGGAGCCCAGCAGCTTTCTCAAGGCAATCATAGAGTGCTTGAAAGCTTCAATGTTGCTGCTCAAGTCTCTGATTATTCTCCAGTTATTCTTCATGAGCAGGGCGTAATCTTTGCTTCGTATACAGGAAATATGCGCTGTCTAGCGCTCGCTCATCAAGCCTTTATGCAAGTAATTGAAAAAGAGCCGCTTTTATTTGATGCCTGGTATAAAGATGCATTGGTTTTAATTGAGATGGGAATTTTTGAAGGGGAGTCGCATTATTTTAGCGATGCTCATCAAAGATTTGAAAAGGCCCACTCGCTTTTAGGGCAAGCGCCTTCTTCTTTGGCTCTGGAAGAATTTTATTGGAAGTGGGGAGTGTGTTTAGCTTCGTTGGGAAAATACTCAGGGGAGCCTTTGGATTTTCATCAAGCGATTGAGAAATATCAGCAAGCCGATAAGTTGGGCTGCCATGTGGCTGCTTTCTTTAACGATTATGGGCATGCTTTGGCCGATCTGGCTTCTTTATTGCATAGGCAGGAATATTTTAGCGAAGCGCTTAAATTATTCAATCAGGCTGTGCGCCATAATCCTCAATCTTTTGAGGGATGGTACAATCAAGCTTGCTGCATTCTACGTTTGACCGAGGCTGTTGTTCATGAAAAGCTTTTAGAGCAAGCCGATGCAAGTTTTGCTAAGGCGGCAGAATTAAATCCCAATAATAGCATGCTGTGGTTGAAGTGGGGGCAATTGGAAACCGCTTTGGGAAAATACAAACGCGATTTTGACAAGTTGGAGCATAGTTTAGAGAAATTCGCTAAAGCGAATAAATTAGAACCCGATCATCCGCAGATCTTGAGTTGCTGGGCAGAGACTGAGTTGTTTTTAGGCGCTCAGCACGAAAGGTTGGATCTCATTCAATCTGCCCGATTAAAAATTTTAAAAAGTCTAGAGATTCATCCAGAGAGTTCGGATACTTGGTATCTCTATGGATCTTGTTTGAATGAGCTGGGGCGTTATTTTTCGGAAGAAGACTATTACAATCAAGCAATAGAGAAATTCCAGTATGGCCTCTCTTTATCGCGGCAGAATCCTCTTCTGTGGTATGGCATGGCTTTAGCGCATTTTGCTTTAGGGGAGCTGACTGATCAAGAGGTCTTATTTGAAAAGGCTGTCCGCTATTGTGCCCATGTCATTGAATGCGGGGGAGGATCTTTTGCTCAATTCTGGAATGACTGGGGCGTTGCTCTAATGAAATTAGCGGAAGTGAGCGATCAAGCTGAATTTGCCGAGCAGGCCATTGAAAAATTCGAGCATGCGCTAAAGCAGCCGCTTATTGATTTAGAAAATGAAGATGTGGATTTGGAATGGATCTATAATTATGGCTGCGCGTTCGATCTTTTAGGCGATCTTGCAGAGGAGCCGCGCCATTTTGAAAAAGCGATTCAAATATTGACCCATGTGCTTCAGCTGGATCCCGATTACACGCAAGCCCGTTATAATTTAGCTTTGGCCTTGTCGCATTTGGGTGAAGCGATGTTTGACGTGGAGCCTTACTACAAAGCAATGGAGCATTTTCAGTTTCTCCTGGAACAAGATCCAGAAGATGAGATCATTCACATGGACTTTGGGATCTCTTTAATTAATTTGGCTTTATTAGTGCATGATATTCATCATCCTGAACGTTCGCATACTCTATACCGACAGGCTGAGCATCATCTCATGCAAGCGGCCTCCCTTGGAAATAATCAAGCCTTCTATCAATTAGCAGGGCTCTATTCTTTAACGTCTAATTATTCGCATGCAATGCACTATATTGAAAAGGCGCAGTTATTTGGCGTCTTACCGGCCATCGAAGACCTGCTTCACGACGACTGGTTAGAGGGGCTTAGGCAGACGACCCCTTTCCGCCAGTTCATTGCAGAGCTGTCTAGCCAATCAAAAGATGAAAAATAAGGCAATCGATCGATAGACGAGGATGAAGGCGATAGCTTTCATTCTCGTTCAAATTTCATTCAATTCAGGATGACAGGGACAATTTTTAGAAGAATTGTCGATGTTAGCAAACTTCCTCTCTGTAATTTCTGTGTATCCTATGGAATTACTTTTTTGATCCGGACCCGTCCTGTCATTTTACTAAAAAGAAATAAACCCTAGCACGTAAAAGAGCATAGAGAAAGGGGATCAGAAGGGGTGCCGCTATTGCTTGCACCCCTCTATTTAATCTGAGTGTGGAGTTTTTTTTGCTCTTTCGACTGCGTCAAAGTGTTGGAGATGAAAAATGGCAAGGCGGTCCATATTAAAAATTGGGCTGCCTTGCCATTTTTCATCTTTCGCGCTTGTCAGATTCTAATTCGTTTATTTACCGGACGCTTGGCGCTTGCGTTCGTTTTCCGTTAAGAAGCGTTTGCGCATGCGGATTGAATCCGGAGTGACTTCAATGAGTTCGTCATCTTGAATATAATCAATTGCCTGTTCGAGCGTAAAGCGGCGGGCAGGTGTAAGAATAATATTCTCGTCGCTTCCCGCAGCGCGTACGTTGGTCAGCTGCTTGCCTTTGGTGACGTTTACAACAAGATCGTTGTCGCGGCTGTTTTCTCCCACTACCATGCCTTCGTAGACATCATCGCCCGGAGAAACGAAAAGAACGCCCCGGTCTTGCAAGTTAAAGCAGGCATAGCCGCTGGTTTTGCCAGGGCCGTTAGAAATAAGCACGCCTTTGGTTCTGCCAGGAATGGTGCCTTTCCAAGGAGCAAAGTTTTCAAAGACAGACGTCAAAATCCCAAGACCGCGCGTGGCTGTTAAAAAGTCATTGCGGTAGCCCATTAGGCCTCGTGTTGGAATCAAGAAGTCGATAGAGGTAATTCCATTCTCGTTCGTATCGAGCAGTTGGAGCTCACCTTTGCGGCGCGAGAGCTCTTCGATAATTGCTCCCGAATATTCTTGCGGAACTTCAATGTGCACGCGTTCCATAGGCTCATGTTTAACGCCGTTCTCTTCCTTGATGATAACGCGGGGTTTGGAAATGCTGAACTCATACTCTTCGCGACGCATCGCTTCAATGAGAACGGCTAAATGAAGTTCTCCCCGGCCGGAGACTGTAATTTTGTCTTGATCTCCGCTTTGATCTTCAATGCGCAGCGAAATGTTGGAGCGCTTTTCTCTTTCTAAGCGATCGCGGATTTTATTCATGGTCACATGTTTTCCGCTTCGTCCCACAAAAGGGCTGTTGTTAACGGTGATATCAACCGAAAGCGTAGGCTCATCGAGCTTAATGCGGGGCAAGCGTACGATTTTCTTCGGATCGCAAAGCGTATCGCCGATTGTGACTTCTGGCATTCCAGATACGATGACAATATCGCCGACTCCAGCTTCTTCCATTTCAACTTTTTCAATTCCTAAGTGACCTTCGATACGGGTGACGCTGCAGCGCGATTCAGTGCCATGTTCATCGATGTGAATGATTTGCTGTCCTTTTTTGATCGATCCTTCCAAGATTTTTCCGCAAGCTTGCCTTCCGACATAATCATCATAAGTGATAGTAGACACATGCATGAGGAAGGGGTTCTCTAGGCTGCCTTGTGGTGGATGGACAGCATAAATGATCAGTTCGAATAGAGGACGCATATCCTTATGGATATCATGCAGATGGTGAATGGCAAAGCCGGATAAACCTGAAGCATAGCAGTAGCGGAAGTCAAGTTGTTCGTCCGTTGCGCCGAGTTCCGAGAATAAATCAAATGTCAAATCTAAGACGCGGTCTGGATTGGCATGTGGGCGGTCGATTTTATTTAAAACGACAATCGGCTTAATTCCCATCTTTAAAGACTTAGAGAGGACAAAGCGCGTTTGGGGCATAGGGCCTTCTTGCGCATCGACCAATAAGAGGACTGAATCGACCATGCCGAGAATGCGCTCGACTTCACCAGAGAAATCGGCGTGGCCAGGGGTGTCAATAATATTGATTTTATAATCTTCAAAGTAAACAGATGTATGCTTAGCAAAAATAGTAATGCCGCGCTCTTGTTCTTGGTCATAAGAGTCCATGACACGTTCACGCACTTGCTGATTGTCACGGAATATATTGGATTGCTTTAACAGCGCATCGAGCAAAGTGGTCTTGCCATGGTCAATGTGGGCAATAATGGCAATATTGCGAATTTTATCAGGAGAATACATACAAATTAAATCTTCGGTTAAAAGGTTGGTTGACTCGTCTACTAGGCATGAAAGCTATTTGGTTTATTGGATTAGGAAAGGCTCCCTAAAAGAATTAACCAGAAGGTTCGGCTGAATATCCGAGCGTTTTTTGATAATTTAAAACATTGATGCAAGAATAATAAACTTTTTGTTTTTAAAAAATCAAGTTTAAAATTCGTTTTAAGTTAGTTGTTCTATCAGTTGCTTTTTGCTTGAGCAATTGCTAAACTATTGCTACTTTTGATAAGGAAGGACGATTATATACCGAAGTGAGTTCAAAGCTTGAATCTAAACTATTATGAATTCGACGGCACTCTCTTAAAACCGATACACCAGCAGAGGATCTAACGTGGAAAGGGATGTACAAGATGAGAACGGCAAAATAGAAGAAAGCGTAGTATCGGGTAATCTAATGGACTCGCGCACGAGCCAATTGGATGACGTCCTTAATGAAAAGCTGGAAAAAGCGTTTCATAAGCCGACTTCCCAATTCATGCTCCATGATATTGCCAAGATTGCAAGTGAACATGACCCCATCGACTTGGCGTATGCTGTCTCGCGTCTGCCTCCTAGTGCGCGCATTGTCGTTTATGAAAACCTTCCCGACTTAAATGCCAAAATTATTTTCATGATTAATACGGGTAGCAATACGCGTACGGCTATTTTTCCGCAAATTGACGATCAAGAGATCAAGCGGCTTCTTGAGCGGATGCCTCCTGATGAGGCGGCTTGGATGTTGGACGATATGTCTGATCGCCGCATGAAGCGCGTTTTGGAGATTTTGGAACCCCGTAAAGCCGCCCGCATCCGGGATTTGTACAAGCATGACCGCCACAGCGCCGGCCGCTTGATGACGAATGAGTTTTTTGCTTTTCACATGAATGTGACAATTGGCGAGGTTGCAGCTGTCATTCGGGATAACCCGGGCATTGATTTGACGCGCCGCATTTTTGTGCTCAATGATGAAGATGAATTGGTTGGATTCGTTCCGGCCCGCAATTTGATCGTCAATCCTCCCTATGTCCCGATTAGGCAAGTGATGCGGCCGATCTTGCATCAAATCCATGCGGATTCCTCTCGCGATGAGGTGGTCGATCTGGTCGAGCGTTATAAGATTCCGGCTTTACCGGTTGTCGACGATGGGGACCGGCTAGTGGGCGTGATCACTTATGAACGCGTTGTGGAAGCTATGGAAGACATTGCCGATGAAACGATCGCCAGCATTGCCGGTACAGCGGAAGATGTCAGCGAGCATGAGCCCATTTTCAAGCGCTTTTTATGGCGCGCCCCTTGGCTGATTGTCACGCTCTGTGCAGGGCTTGTCACAGCCACGGCCTTATCTCATTTTAAAGACCGCGACTGGTTTACATTTGTCGCCCTTTTTGTTCCGCTCATTGCCGGAATGTCCGGCAATGTCGGCATTCAATGCAGTACGATCCTTGTGCGCGGAATGTCGACGGGAGAGCTGTCTTATGGTTCGCGCCGCAATGCCGTCTTTAGCGAATTGAGCATTGGAGTTTTAATTGGCGTGGTTTTCGGCGTCATATGCGGAGGGTTTGTTTATCTTTTAAACCGCTTTGACATCCACTATATGGGATCGAATCCCGTGGTTCTAGGCGCGATAGTCAGCTGCGGCCTGTTAGGGGCCTGTCTAATGGCAACGTTGCTTGGGACGTTATCTCCCTTCTTTTTCGCGCGCTTCCGCATTGATCCAGCCGTCGCTTCGGGACCCATTGTAACGGCTTTCAATGATGTGCTGTCAACGTTGATGTATATTTTTGTGGCAAAAGTCATTAGCTCCTTTTTCGGGGTTTAACGCGCGGTTGGCTGGAGGTATTTTCCCTTGTCCCGTCCTTTGTTAGCTTGGGTGTGGAGTTTTTTGCCCTTTCGACCACGTCAGAGCCTCGGAGATAAAAAGGTACGACGGTCCATATTAAAAAATAGGCACGGCCTTGCCATTTTTCATCTGCAAGCGCTTTCTCGTCAGTCCAACGGGTAAAAAGCTCTACACTCAGGTTGTCAAGCTTCCTAAAAGTAAAACACAGAGGCGCGAAGATGCGGTGGAATAGGAAGGGCGTTTACCCTCTCTTTTTTATCTGCGTCTTCTTTATCTGCGTCTTCGCGCCTCTGCGTTAAAGACTATGCGTCTTGTCAGCTTAGTGGGTCACATCCGTGTCGGCATGCGCAGGGAGAGCGGCGATGGTTTTGTGATGGGCCAACCTTCCTTGTTCTCCTTCTAAAAAAGTGAGAAAGCTTCTCTTTGCATCATCGAACGCATTGCCATTATTGATTTGCGGAGAATTGATAGTCCGGTTGAATGTGCGAATTTGCTCTTCTATTCTTTTCACATTGTCTTCCAGATGGCCAAAGCGGGACTTTTTTAGCTCAGTTACAGAGGCTTCCATTGTGGCAAAGTGATGAGAGGGCTTGGTCGTGCGATTGACAGCACGCCGAATTTGATCCACATGGTCCCAAGCCATTTCGTTATGGCGGCTGCGCACTTGATGACGGAGGAACGCACAGGTTCCCAAGATAATGGTAAAGCCGGCAATTCCGGAAAGGGCAAAGGTGGCTAAGCCAAAGATGGCGGGAGTTAAAAAGGTGATTGCTAAAGCCACCCCTGTACAGGTTCCGCCTACAATCAAATCGCCTTTTGTGATGGGCTGAATATTATTTTCGTAGAAATCCTTGAAATAATTGGGCCAGAGGACGGTATTCCAATAATTGCCTATTTCGGCAAATTTAGCGACGATCCAATCTTTTGACACTTGTTTGGCATGTTTGGCTTTTCCCCAAGCAGATTGAAAGGCTGCACCAGTCTGCATGAGGATGGCGCGGGTCTGTCCTAAAAGTGTTGGCGCTTGCATTGTCCAAGGCTCCTTCTTATGTCTCTTAATTTAAATTGTAAGTAATCTTTATTTAATTATTATGCTAATAAACGATAATTGTTATTAACTTAAGTGATGAAAGAGAGACCATTAAGTTGAAAGCGAAATGGAAAAGTGCGATTGAGTTGGTCTGGATCAACTTAAAAGTCAGCTTAAACAGCTTTGTCGAATACGTGCGGGTCGTTTTTAATTATTATTCAGACCCTCTGTTTTGCAAAGTCGACTCGGCCTTGGTCTTTCCTTATTTATTCCATAATCCTTTTGCCGTTAGTAAACAATTTTTGCAGCAAAAGGGGGCGGATAACGTTTATACTTATGGGGAAACCCCTTTGACGACGCTTGATCTGATTGCGCGCCGTTGCCATTTATCGCTTAGCGATACGGTCTTTGAACTGGGCTGCGGACGCGGACGCACCTGTTTTTGGTTGAATCGCTTTATCGGCTGCCAAGTCGTAGGGGTCGATTATGTTCCCGCCTTCATCGAGCGCGCCCAAGCCGTTCAAGCCAAGTGGAGGGTGAAGGGAGTGGAATTTCGCTTGGAAAATATCCTGGCGACGGATTTTACAGGGGCGACGGTCATCTATTTATATGGCACGTGCTATTCGGCCTCGTTCATTTCTCTGCTCGCCCGCCGCTTGGAAAGCCTCCCAAAGGGGGCTAAAGTCATCAGCATCAGCTATCCTTTGACCGATTATCAAACCAAGCCTCTTTTTGAGGTTGTCAGCAGCTTTTCTGCTCCCTTTACGTGGGGAGCAGCCGAGGTCTATTTGCAGATCAGAAAGTAATTTGGCCCAATGCAAGAGAGGCATAAGGACATGCCGTCCTTATGCCATCAGTCGTTATGCAGCTGAAGCTACAGCTTCCCACGTTCTTTGCTGGCTTTGCTGAACGCGTTCAATCAGGCTTTGGCCTTGATCGAATCCGCGATCGCTCTTTTGCATATCTTGGCTGTATTCGCCAATGATGCTGCCTTTAATTTGATAAACGTGGTCGATACCGCTGAGCTGCCCATCGGCTTTCTTGTCGAAATGGCCGCCTGTCGCTTGGACAACGCCGCCAACGGCTTGCAGTCCGACACCGATCGCAGAAGCCGGCCCTGCAAAGGCGCTAGCGACGCTGAGGCATCCGGCCAAGCAGCTTGATGCTAGGTTGCCATAGCGATGGTAATTGTCGACTTTCTCGTTTACTTTCTTCTCTTGTTCATTTTGGCCGATGCGGCGCAATTGATGAACCAGCTGTTTATTTTGAACAGATAAACGGCTTTCTGCCAATCCTGTTTCAAAAACGATCAAGTCAATGCTCAATGTGCCCATCTTCTTGACTAGATTAGGATCGAGCTCGAAATAAGCCTGATACTGGGATGGAATCGTCGCCTTCTCAGTGATCGTAGTATTTATTGGCATATTATTAGTCTCCTATTTTTATCTTAACGCAACCATGTTTTTCATTTTTTCTAAATGCTTCAAAATTTGAATGAGCTTTTCTTTAAAGTGGCTGTCCGTTTCAGCAATGCTTCCAATTCGTTCGCGGTAATCTTCGATGAGATCGTCAGATTTTTTGCGGATATGCTGAAATTCTGCCAATTTGGCCTTGTCTTCGTTGGTACGGTAGTTGGCATAGCCAGTTCCTCCCGCCACTAAGGCTGCAAATCCGGCTGAAACATAAGGACCGACTGTGCCCAACGCAACGACAACAGGAGCCGAAGCGCCTGCTGTGACAGCAATAGCGGCAATGCCGGCAATCGCTCCTGCAACTAATGCCACCGTTTGGCCTGCCTTCATCCATCCGGAGATGTTTTCATCTTTTTCCAACGCTTTTTTAATGTCATCCAATGTGCGCTCCTGGAGCTTCCTTACATTGATTAATTTAGTAAAACAGTCGTTCGATAAATTGGCACCTTCTGTTTCTATCTCAAGCTGGGCTTTTAACACAATGGACATAATCTCATGCATTGTGCGTGGGCTGACTTTAGCAATGATTTCCATCATTTCATCGGAGCTAAGCGGCTTTGCTGCAGGCTCTTCCGTACTGTCCACTTTAGGGCTGTTTTCAATGGTAGGGTCAGCAATCTTTTTGCTAACCGATTTTTCAAGAGCAGGCTCCGTTTTGGAAGCTTCCAGCTTTTTGCGGATAGCAGACTGAACTTTGGGAACGGCCATTTCCAAGCTTAGATCGGCGTTTGGTTCCAGCTCCGGCTTCTCAATAGCAGGAATAGCCCCAATGGGTGCAGCCCGTTCGATAGCTGCTGCATCAAGTGTTGCTTTGCCAGTATTAACCGACGTCATTTTTTGCGGCTCAAGCCACCAAGGTTGGAGCTTGCTCGAAAAAGAAGGCCTTAAGGCTTCTTTTTCAGGAGCCTTGATCGCTTCTTCAAAAAACACATCTTTATTGTAGATCTCATGCAGAGCACGGCCTTGATTAGCCTTATCTACATTTTTGACATCCAATGCTCTTAGGTCGGCTTCAATATCTCCAATAGCTTGGAGGGACGATAGTTGTTTTGTTCCGACTGCCATAATCGTATCCTATATAATTTTATTATGCTTGTTTTGACCAGACTTCCTTCATTAAGGCCACATGCTTGAGGACTCTTGGATCCTGCTGTTCTTCCGCACTCAAGCGAGCGGCTTCTAAGGCTTTTAAGCCCGATGGAATTTGCTTGAGAGCAAAGTAGCAATCTGCAGCATAGACGTATAGATAGGGATCTGGCTGATCGCGATGCAGAATTTGCGTGCAAATATAGCAGTTCAATGCATCTTGATAATGCTGCAGCATTTGCAAGCTCGCCCCCAATCCTTTCCAATATTTGGGCTCTAGGGGATTGACAACGACTAAAAGGCGGAAAAAATGGCATGCGTCTTCAAATTGCTGATCCCGATAGAGATGATAAGCCATATAATACATCTCTTTTTCTTGCTTAAGGGAAAGTGCAAGGATGTTCTCTCCGTCCGGCTGCTTGCCCATCAATTCTAACAGATAGGTTTCGAATTGATCAAAGGATTCGCCTAGCATCTTCCATTAGCTCCCTTTAATACCTGATAATGCCGAGCGTTTCGGCTTATCTTCATATTTCAAGACTTGATTGGCCAACATCAAATAACGGTCAGACTCTTGAATATAAATTTGCATCTTCTGCGTTTGCTGCTTATTTTCTTTATCCCAGGTATCGGCAGTTAAGTGCAAATTTTCTAATAAGCGATCACGTTCAGTCGAACTAAAAGACGTTTTTACAATGACATTTGTATCACTCGATTTTGAATCGAGCGGAATGTTAACCCCCATCTCTTTGGCGATGCGAAGCTTCTCTTTTAACTGCTCGTTTTTACCGATATCCAATTTGTCCGATCCATCAATAGAGCTATTGAGCTCTTGAACAATCTCGTGAAGGAACTTCATTTTCTCTTGCCGTTGCGTCACTTCGGCAGCGATTTGGTCGATTTTATTTTTAATTTCTTTGCCATGGTAGGCATAAAATTTGACGGCTTCAATAAGAACTGGAGTCGACAAAATATCGTGGGTAGGCAAACGAATGGCCAGATCATCCTCGATCATCTTACTGCGTTCCGCCATATTAACCTCCTAATTTTCCTTATCGTCTATATTATTAATAATTAAAAATGACATAAGTAAAGCATAATTATAACAAATTATAGTAATAAAGTAAACCTTTTTAAATGGAATTAAAAAAAGGATTATGTAAAATTTAGGTTAAGAATTCTAAATAATGCTTTACGCCTTCTCGAAAAATTCTTTTTGCCACCTTCAGATAGCTAGTCGATTTATGCGTTAATATAGCCTCTAAATGCAGTCTTTTAAACACTTAGTTATGCCTCACTCATATAAATTTTTAAGTCTATTTGTTTCCCTATTCAGATTGTTGAGTGTCTGGTCTAGCTGCTGAAGGGAACCGGCCATATTAGAAGGAGCAGGCAGAGAAGGTTCATGAGGAGCTGACGACTGTATACTGGTATGAACAAAAGGCGTAAGAATATGCAGTTCGCTTGCTGCCTTATTGAGTTCCTGAATTGTTCTTTGAAATTGGTGGATGGATTCGCTGATTTGCTGTGCCGTCTGGCTTAACTGCGAGATGGATTCATTGATTTGCTCTGCTCCTGTCGATTGGGCCTGCATGCCTTGATTGACCCTTTCAAAGCGAGAGGTGAAACTTTCCACTTGCTCAATGATCTTGGTCAACTGCTGACTAACGGCTTGAACTTGGCCCACTCCATTGCGGATTTCTTGCGTAAAATCGTCTACGCTCATGACGCTTGAAGAGACGGCAGTCATAATTTCATTGGCGGTCCTTTCGATATCGAGAGTGGAAACAGCCGTCTGATCTGCCAAGCGGCGGATCTCTCGGGCAATTACAGCAAAGCTGCGGCCGTATTCTCCGGCCTTCTCTGCCTCGATCGAGGCATTAAGCGATAGCAGGTTGGTTTGGTCGGCGACCTTAGTGATGGTCGTAATGACGTTTGTGATGTTGCCCGCTTTTTCGTTGAGGACGGCAAGCTTGGTGGCAATATTGCCGGACGCATTGACCATCTGCCGCATGATGGCTTCCATGTTCGTTAGGGAGTTTTTGCCAGTGACGGCCAAATGCGAGGTTTGCTCGGCGACAATGCTGATCTCATTCATCGTATTGGCATACTCTTTGGCTGTCGAAGAAATTTCTTGGGCTGCCAAGGCGATTTCCTTTGTGGTCGCTTCTTGTTCGACAATAATGGTTTCTTGTTCTTTAGAAGCGGATGCGATTTCGCTGGCTGAATTGGTTAGAGTTAATCCAATTTGCTGTAGGCGACCAAGAATCGTTTCGAACGATTCGGCCATTTTATTGAAAGATTTAGCGACTTCGTTAAATTCCGTATTCCCTTCAGCTACTTGAATGCGTGACGTTAAGTTCCCTTTAGAAATAGCCGTTATGGCGTCTAATAATTCGTACAGATGATTAATGATTTGCTCCAATTTTTGCGCCATGTGGTTAAAGGCCTGGGATTGGCGTCCAATTTCATCATCGTAAATGACCGGAACGCGAATGGATAAATTGCCGTTGGTAAAGCTATTGGTTGCTTGGGTCAAGTTGTTTAACCGCATAGTCGCTTTATGCGTGACGACCAGGCCCGAAGCAAAGGAAAAGACGACTAATAAAAGCGTAAGGAATAGGACAAGCCAAAGCTCAAAAGCTTGATATTTTCTCTCATACAGGAGGATCTCTTGAAGAGCCTTTAAACTTTGATTCCATAGATTAGAGCCCATAGAAAACACTGTATCGCTTAAATTGCCAAGCTGACCAATATTTGCAGCTGATTTTGACGGATCGATCAAATGATTATTGATAAAGGCGATCAAATTCTCTATGGCCCCATTATAGTCATTAAAACTAGTGAGCAGCGATTTTTCCATTTCAGGGCTATTAAGAGGCTTTTCTAAATTGTTCGGAATGAGATTGAACTTTAAATAAGCTAATAAGGAGTTAATAGAATAAATCAGATTAGATAAATGCTGCTGGAGATCCGGTGTAAGGGAACTTGCAAGCCTTTTTTCACTGGATAGGGATAGTTGGGCTAACTTTTCCTGTAAAAAAGGAAGTTTGGAAATTAGAGCTTGAATAGCGTCATAGCCATGTATTTGATTGGCTATATAATCTAAACTCAATTGATCGCCAAAATAATTAAATTCCATTAGCAGGCCATTGATCAAATGATTATGAAGCTGCTCGCTTTGTTGTGGAGAGAGAGTAAAAACTTCTTGTTTGAGAGTTCTCCACTTATTTTCTAAATTCATCGAATTGACATAAGTTAAAAAGTGGTTGGAATAAAGCGTATCTCCATTCAGCTTCTTGTTATGTTGAGGTTGAATGGCTTGCCAAGATTGCTCTATCTTTCCTTGAAGGATCTCTATTTCTGATCTTAAGTCTACTTCCTCAGCTAAATAGCGTTGAGCCAATAAACGATGGGTTTGAATTTGAAGGAATAACTGTTTGAGGATCTCTTCCTCTTTCACTTGCATTAACTGCGCATCAATAAAATGCATGCGTTCTAAGTGACTTTTAATCCAAAGGCAAGCAATGGGAATAAGGGGAAGGATTGATAAGATGGAAATGAAAATATACGTTTGAATATAAGTCATATGGTTGATTATCCAACCATAGGGGGGAGGTGAATTTTTCCTCATGTCGGACCTTTCTTAAAGACAAGTGCAAGCACTTATCTAAACATGTTCTTTGAATTCATTTCGATATAAAGGATTAGCAATAAATTTAATTAAGACATAAGAATTTTCATCCAATAAATCAAGCATTGTTTTTTTCTAAATTTCATTGATCTAGCTATGAAGAGAATTCCTTGTTGAAGAAGTAAATCGACTGATAAGTTGTTGATTATAAATTTCTTTTGTTTATTTTTTTAAGATTTTAAAAATGATTTGAAGTCGTTAAAGTTTCTCAATCATTAATTTATTATTTTATTTATTAAAACAAAGGGTTATTAAAATTGTGCGAGAGCTTTGCTTAAATTCCTTTCATTCTGTATTCTATACTTTCAAGATTGACGAAGGCTAATTGACAACACGCCTAACGGAAAATAATCTTGAATATAGGCAATTAGCAATTCGACGGCCTTTAAAGAATTGCGCTTTACTTTGTAATTGTCGCCATCCACTAATTGTAGGCATATAGAAATGGCAAAAAGTTTTATTGAATCTTCTATTTCGCGACAAGACCTTCCTTTTGAAGTGCCTTTACGTCCCCAGTGTTTAGCTGAGTTTATGGGGCAGGACTCGATCCGAGATCGTTTAGAAGTGCTTATCGGGGCAGCGCAGCAAAGGGGAGAGACCTTAGGGCATTGCCTATTTAGCGGTCCCCCAGGATTAGGTAAAACAACGTTGGCAAATATTTTGGCCAAAGCCATGGGCACTAATTTAGTTGTCACGTCAGGGCCTGTGATTGAGAAAGCGGGCGATTTAGCGGGAATTCTGACGAGTTTAAAAACCGGAGATGTTTTATTCATTGATGAAATTCATCGCTTGAATCGAGCGGTAGAGGAATATCTTTACCAAGCGATGGAAGACTTCGCCCTTGATCTCATGATTGATAGCGGGCCTAATGCACGGAGCGTCCAAGTTAAATTAAATAAGTTTACCTTGGCAGGCGCCACAACGCGTTTAGGCTTATTATCCGAGCCTTTGCGTTCCCGTTTTGCCTTTACATGCCGGTTAGATTATTATGATCCTTCCATTTTGCAGCAGATTATCCGACGAACGAGCCGCATTCTCAATATCAGTTTAGAGGAAGACGCCGCTTTTGAAATTGCCAAGCGGTCCAGAGGGACTCCGCGCATTGCCAATCATTTATTAAGATGGGTACGCGATTTTGCTCAGATGAAAGCCAATAATCAAATCAATTGCTCGGTTGTTCATCAAGCTTTGGCGATGTTGGCTATTGATGAGAAAGGGCTGGATGAAATGGATAAAAAAATGCTGCAAATCATGGTTCAGCATTATAATGGCGGACCTGTCGGGCTTAATGCTATTTCTGCTTCTATTGGAGAAGAAGCCTCCACAATTGAAGAAGTTTATGAACCTTACCTGATTTTGCAAGGCTTACTGAAGCGTACTCCAAGAGGACGTGAAGTGACGGATTTGGGGTATCAGCATTTAGGATTGGAAAAATCCGCATAGGAGAGGAGTTTGAAATTTAAGCGTCTTGATTTATTTGAGTTTTGAAGGCAATTTTCATTTCATTTTAAAGCAAACGGTTTTAAGAAGTCCTCTTAAACAATGAAAAATATAAGATTTAGATTTTTAATGAAGGAGAAAAAAAGATGATTCTGAGATTACTCCTGCTTTTCCTCACCATTTTACCTTTTACTACTTCCTCTTTGCAGGCTGGAATGTGGGACAATATTGTGGATACATGGAAAGGACGAAGCAAGTCAACTCCGCCCTCTATTCGCATTTTGGTACTCCATGATGTGGAAGGGGCGCACCTAGAAGTCAAAGGGAAGTATAGCTTATTTGACCCTTATACAGATTCCTATATTAGTTCGCGCTTTGCTGGAAAAAGCCGTCAAATTCAAGCCTTAAGCGATGGCTTAAAATGGGGAGAGTCCTTTCCGGGTCTTTATCAAATCAAAATTAGGCCGGATGAAGAGACCACTTTGATTGCGATTAACGGTAAGGAATATGAAGGCCTTGTGTTTTTTTATGATATTGGAGGATCTCTTAGCGCAGTCAATCAAATTTCCGTTGAAGACTATGTTCGCTCAGTCTTGGCTCAACATCAAAATCAAAATTTGCACCCCGAAACTTTAGCGGCTATTGCTATTGTTGCCCGTACCAATGCGTATTTTCAGACGGTTAACCCTAAAAATACTTACTGGGCTGTCGATGCGCAAAAAGTGGGATTCCAGGGCCGCGTCCCGGTTTCGCAAAATATTTCCGAGGCTGTACGCGCAACCCGTTATATGATCATGAGCCGAACGGGAATATATGAAGGGGTTGCCACTCCTTTTGCTGCCCAGTTTGATTCTATTGGTCCCGGCCATCCTAATAAAGACATGGAAATGGCTAAAATATCTTTGGAAGAAGCGAATCAGATGGCGGAAAACGGACAACATGCTGCACAAATTTTGGCAAAGGCCTTCCCCGGCACAACGATTATGTTAATCCAATACGCTAACTAACAAATAAAGGCGTTAATTTTGCCGGACGGGAGCGTGGCTTCCTGTCCGGCAAAGCACCTTGGCCTTTATCTATTCGCGAATATCTCAAGTCTATTTGCTTCTTTTTCTGCCTGAATGGCTTATTTAAAATTTTTCCGTGAAATAAGAGAAACAAGCTCAAATTCAGGTTATTTAACAGCTATCAAAGCCCATTTCTATTCGCGATGGCTTTCTCCCTAAAGGAAACTTGAGAGGGGAAGCCATATTGGATTTAATATGGCTTTTACTCGGACCGCGTTTTAGGAAAATAATCTCAAATCTAGGCTATTAACCTGAGTTTTAAGACCCTCTCTAAGGGGGATTGGGGACTGCCTTTAACAAAATAGCCGTATAAGAGGGAATGCGATATGTATGCGCTAATAGCCTTTTGCGCTGGCCTTCCTCGAAGAAATCTTCGGGAGGGGGATTATGCGTATTGACCACCCAAACCCAATGCATGCCTTCGCCTGCATGAGGAATATTAATGGTAAGAGGAACATGGGAGGCATTAAAGGCTGCATAAAGGTCCGGGCCTTTATCCGGAATATTCAAGCTGAAAGCGACAAATCGGTTGTCGTTTTCCCATTCCGGATTTAAAGGGGACAATCCATGCCAAGAGACATCCTTATCCTCTAAAAAAGCCTCTCTTCCTAGCAAGGGCTCCTTCTTACGAAATTCGATCAACGAGCGATAAAAGCGGAAAAATCCAGGCTTGGCTTCTAGTTGATCCCATAAGAACCAATTGAGTTGATTATCCTGGCACCACGTATTGTTGTTGCCGTTTCGCGTATGGCAATATTCATCGCCCATGAGAAGCATGGGAACGCCCTGTGAAAGCATCAGGGCAAGATGAAAATTTCGTATTTGCCGCTCGCGCAAGAAGACGATTTTCTTATTGTTTGAATGCCCCTCCAATCCACAGTTCCAGCTGTCATTGTGATCGAAGCCGTCTCTATTGTCTTCCCCATTGTCGAGATTGTGCTTTTCATTATATGTCACGAGATCGGCTAGGCTGAAGCCGTCGTGGGCAGTCACAAAGTTAATGCTGCAGCAGGGAGACCCGCGCCATCCATATAGATCTTGTGAGCCGCTTAAGGCTGTTGCAAAAGCTGTCTTTTGGCCTGACGTGCCTTTAATGAAGCGACGGACGACATCGCGGTAGCGGCCATTCCATTCACTCCAACGGGTCCCGGGATAAAATCCTCCGACTTGGTAAAGGCCGCCTGCATCCCACGCCTCGGCAATCAATTTTGTATTCGCCAAGATGGGATCTTGAGAAATCGCTTCTACGATAGGAGGATTGCCAAGCGGCGCTCCATTTTCTGCCCGCGTTAAAATAGAGGCCAAATCAAAGCGGAATCCATCCACCCGCATTTCTGTCACCCAGTAACGCAAGGATTCTAAGATTAATTCTCTAGTCACGGGATGATTGCAGTTAAACGTATTGCCGCAACCCGAAAAGTTGAGGTAATTGCCTTGCGCGTCGATCATATAATAAGCGTGCGGATCGCATCCCCGAAAGGAAGCAACGGGGCCTTGATGATTGCCTTCAAAAGTATGGTTGTAGACCACATCTAAAATGACTTCAATACCATTTCGGTGCAGTTCCTTGACCATCCGTTTAAATTCCAGGATGGCTTTGTCTAAGTTTGAATCGGCCGCATATCGGCTCATGAGAGAAAAAAAATTAACAGTCGAATAGCCAAAGTAATTGACGAGCTTCTTTTTTGTTTGGGGGTGCACTTGCATCGCTTCTGTCTCATTGAATTCAAAGACAGGCATAAGCTCGATGGCATTGATTCCCAGTTGTTTTAAGTATGGGATTTTTTCGATTAATCCATCATAAGTGCCTGGATGTGCTGTCCTGCTTGAGTCATCGCGCGTAAATCCCCTGACATGCATTTCATAGAGAACAAGATTTTTCCATGGAATGCGAGGAGGATTAATTCCTTCCCAATCAAAAGGGGAATGCAGAATGACTTTACCGAGCGGATGATAAGGCTCGTTTTGATCGGGAGGGCCGCCCCAGTTAGCATGGCTGGCTACAGCTTTAGCATAGGGATCTAATAATAGATGGCTGACTTCTTTATCTTGAGCATTCTCCGCATTTTGCTGAGCATCCTTAGGCTTATGGGGAAATAGGCGAAAGCCATATACGCAAGAAGAGGGAAGCTGATGCACTAGAATATGCCAGACGTGCCCTGTTTTATGAATGGCCGGATCAAGCTCAATTTCTTTAAAAGGAATTGCTAAATTGTTTTCATGGAATAAGCATAAGTTAAGCTTTTCAGCCTCTTTGTTAAAGAAAGCAAAATTCACTCCGCCTTCTTGTTCTGTTGCGCCGAAAGGATAAGGATAGCCTACATCAGTTTGCAATTCTGTTTCGGGTTGAATAACAGGAGAAAGTTTCTTTTTCATGAAGAGATCCTATGAGTTGAATTTACTTCTTCATAGCGAGAAGTCGACTTTTTTCTCCAATCTTTTATAAAAAATTATTGTCGCGTGATTTTGTCAATAAGAAGAATAGGGGAATAGATTTCCTGCCAAAATATAGGAAAAACTAATGAAGGCTTGCAAGAGGAGAGGGATCGGCTAAAGGTAGGGAGAAATCGGGACTCCTGAAAATTTGCATGCATAAGGCAACGCCTCCCAGGATGGTGGCAATGCCTGCTGTTTCAAGTCCTGTGGGAAAGCGCTGCTCGACTAAATAGGCAAATAAGAGACCAAAGATCGTTTCAAAAATAGAGAGCTGGCCGGTCAAAGAGATGGGGAGAAATTTACTTCCGCTGTTCCATAAATAGGAACCAATCCACGAGCAGATAAGGCCTAAAATGAGACTGCCGATCAAAAAGCGCATTAAAGCATCATTAAAGATAAAGTATTTGGACATTTGTTCTTCTTCTGCAAAATAAATCGCTCCCGCTCCAAATATAAGCACCCAAAGCAGCGTGCAGACCCCGATCAAAGTCGACCAATCACTAGCAGGAAAAGAAAAATTCTGCTTGAGAAAACGGGAATTTGAAACGACGTACCAATTCCAAGCGATTAAAGCCAAAAAGCCACATCCCAATCCAAACGTATATTCTAGGACCGACTCAGCGGAAAGTTCCGTAAACGCTTTAAAATTGACTAAAATAAGACCCGTTCCAATTAAAAGACTAGGCTGAATCAACGTTTTAAAGGAACATTCTTTTTGCCGCCAATTGCCGTAAAAAGCAATTGTAATGGGACTTAGCCCAATAATGAGCGCTGTTACAGACGCACTGGCATAACGAAGCCCTAAAACCAAAGAAAAATAATAGAAAATATTGACGACAAAAGCATAAAGAATCGCCCGCATCCAAATGCGGCTTGGCAGGCTAGTCCATCTTTTTATTCCCTTCGCCAACATAAAGCATAAAGAAATGGTTCCAAAAAAGAAATAATGGCCTAGGACAATTTCAATTGTATTAAAACCAACTAAAAATTGAGGGATAATAAAGAAAAGTCCCCAAACTAAACAAGCCCCTAAAATGAGAACAATTCCTCTAAACATAAACGTAAATAAAATACTCAGGGCTATTGGTTTAAAATTAGAGACAAAGAACCAAAAAGATAGAAATAATATAACTTTTTTAAGAGAAAAACACAAGCTAAAGTTTTTTTAGGAGAGTATTAAATTTGAGGGGAAAAGAGGACAATAAATGAATTAATTTGCTTCTAATTTTCTGTTACGGGTATAATTAAAAATGGATGAAATTTATAATCATTATTATTTAATAAATTTTATTTAATTTATCTCCTGAATCAGTAAGTTGCTAATTGAAGGATTCTCTCCTTCTAAAATTAATAACAAGCAACTCTAAATAAGACTTTGGGATTGTGAGGAAATTGATTTACTTTTAAAGTACATTATAGCATCTTAAACCTGATTCAGCCGAACCTTAACCTATCTGATTGGCTTTTTATTGAATTGAACACAGGCCTAATCAAGGAAGAGGGGAGAAAAAGTTAAAAATCAAACATTGTAGATAACCCATTTTTATTCAATGCGTTATCTAACCTTGAGGAGGTTATTATGTCATTTGAAAATGCAAAAGAGAATCTTAAAGAATTTGGAAAGGAGTTAGGACTAGAAGGCCTAGAGTTTGATGAAAATAATACGTGTATTTTAGGAATAGACGACGAATTTTCCCTTCACCTGACTTATGAGCCAAATTCTAAGCGTCTCTACTTATACTCTCCCTTGTTAGATGGGCTTCCACGCGATGAAAAAACGCGATTGAGGCTGTATGAACGCTTGCTGGAAGGCTCTATGCTTGGCGGTCAAATGGCGGGTGGTGGAGTTGGTGTTGCAGTTAAAGAAGAATTAATTCTGATGCACTGCACACTGGATATGGAACACGCTGTTTCTTCTGCATTGCGTGCTTTTGCTCCTCTTTATGTGGAAACAGTTGAAAAATGGCGTAAGATTTGCAGCGAAATCTCCGAAGGCCGTGATGAGGGCGCAAACGCAGCTAAGCCTGCAGCTCAGCCATTGCAAGGCGGCAAACAAGGCCAAGGATTCATTAAGATCTAAGCCTGCCGATAATCAGTTCTCTATCTTATTAACAAAAGGCTATGAAACAGTGGTTTCAGGAGGCCTTTTGTTATTTAAAATCCAAAAAATCCCTTCTCTGGCATTCCTTCTTTTTTTAAGACATTTAGATTTTTATTTAAATTTTAAATAAGTCGCTGTTTTCTTTTACGCTTGATCAAAATAGTTATTATAAAAAACTCTTAATAGACTGTTGTCGAATTGCTAATTGTTTAGATTCAAAAATAATTGCGAACGGGTCATTGGCTAATGAGACGTGCTAGGATTCGACGACAGTTTCTAACCATTCCTTAAGCTCTTGCGTTAATGCCTCTTTTTTTTTCTGAACAGAGTTTAGGTAAAGATCCAATGCTTGTATACTTGTTTGAATGGATTGGTAGGATGCTTGGATGTACGTGTCAATGTGTTTAAAGCTCCAAGATGCTTTGCATTGTTCATTTAAGTTTTTACTTATTTTTTCCATTTCCAATAAAAGGAGGTGAAAAGGAGAAGCGTGGAGGAGCGCTTGTTGAAGGTTGGGAAGCAGTTCGCTGATCAAGGACGAGCAATGGCGGAGTTGACCTTCAATGACGGCATTAGGGCTGATGCCAAAAATATAATGAAGCAGGCCTTTGCCTTTAATGCTTTGCCTTTTCTCAATGGCCTTATATAGGCAGTCTTGCACCTGAATAAATCGAATTTTTAATTGTATTAGCTCGGATTCGAATAACGTTTGATTTTGCAGATCTTTCCATTTGCCTTCCCATTCCTCACGCTGGTCGGCATGCACAGCCCAGATACATTCCAATAGATCAACTTTTAATGCAAATAGAGCGTGGGGTGTGAGTTCTTCCGAGGCGTCCAATAGAAGGTCTATTTCTCGTTGCTTATGTTTAAGCTGTTGCAACTGCTCTTTATTATTGTATAGCTGCTCTTCTTGCCGTTTTGAGTCTGCCCGGTCTTGGATGCGGAAGGATTGACGGTAAACATGATCGCATTGGCGTTCAATCTGTTGGCTAAGCATTTGAATGGCCTTTTCGTATCTTTCACGCTCTTTAACTAAAATTTGATGGTTTTGATAAGCGGCCTCGGCTTGCCAAAACTGCTCGCGCAGGCGGGTGATGTCGGCATGAGTAAACGGCATGGATGTTTTTTCCTTTCTTCTACAACTAAGAAGGTGTATTAAAACCGCATCAAATATTTTTGACAATGCGGAAGCGAACGGATAAGAGGGCCTTTTTCCTGATCGATAAAGTATAGCGCAAGAAGGGAAAGAGTTAAAAGAGCGTTAATTGCTTCCCTCATCTAGCGTCCTCGCTTAGAATTTCAAAGAGCATTAAGGACAAGGGGAGAGGGGATAAAAAAAATCATTTTGGGATAGGAGGGAAATTAATTTTTAAACTCTCGGAATAAATCCTTTTGTGTTATGCTGTTGTGAGTTATTCACAAAAAAAAGAGAGGGTGAAAACATGTTTATTGTACATATCGCCGGACACTTGGGTAAAGATCCAGAAACGCGCTTTACACCTAGCGGTCAAAAAGTCACAACATTCAACATTGCAACAAATCATCGCAAGGGTAAAGAAGACGTGACTATTTGGGTTCGGGTCACAGTGTGGGGAGATCGTTTTGATAAAATTATTTCCTATCTAAAAAAGGGAAGCGCTGTTGTGGTGATGGGAAAATTGAATCCTCCTTCTAGCTATACGGACAAAGAAGGGCGCACGCAAATTAGCTTGGAAGTGACAGCCGAAATGATCGAATTCAGTCCTTTTGGTAAATCAGACCGCAACGGAGAGCCTGCCCAGCAGGGGTCTGCAACACATGAGCAAGGAGGATACGAGGATCAATTCCAATCGACTTCTTACCATAAGCCCCAAGCGTCTTATGGAACGTCTTCCTATAGCCATTCGGGACAAGGGAATAGCTCTTCTCATGCGTCCTTGGATGATGATGCCCTTCCTTTTTAATGATCACTGGAGAATATCATGGAATTTGCCTTTGCCTCCCACTTTGATAAAAGAAAAAAAGCGGATGCGCTTGTTATTCCTTTTTGGAAAGGAAATGTCCATCCGGAACCTGCTGCGGATCAGACTTTGCAGAATCCTCTTTTGAACGTAGCCTTAAAAACAGGCGATTTCAAAGGAAAGGAAGGAGAGATTCTTTATCTCTACCTCGACGGACAGCCTGAAAAGCGGGTCATTTTGGTAGGCTTAGGCCCTCAGCAAAAACTGACGGTTGAAACGCTGAGGAAATGCTATGGAGGGGTGACAAAGAGCTGCCTGGGGAAAAGGTTAAAAGAGCTTAATGTAGTCCTTCCTCAATCTGCTCATTTAAGCGATGAACTTATTGCAGAAGGCGTCTGTGAAGGGGTATTGCTCCCTAATTATATTTTCGACCGCCTCAAGCATCAAAATCCCGAAGAAGCGGAAGACGGCAGCCTGCTGCAAAAAATCACGTTTATAGGGCTGGATAAAGAGGTGTTGGAAATTGCAGAAGAGATTTTTGCCGTATGCGACGGAGTCTATTATGCGCGCGATTTGATCAATGGCAATGCCGATGAGGTAACACCGCAATATTTAGTGCAATGTGCGCGTGGGCTTGAGAAAGAGTATGCGAAAATTAAAACAACCGTTTTTGATAAAAAGCACATTGAAAAAGAAAAAATGGGGCTTCTATTAGCGGTCAACCGCGGTTCCTCGCTTGATCCGGCCTTCATCATTATGGAATATAGAGGCAATCCAAAGTCTAAGGACCATACGGTAATGGTTGGTAAGGGCATTACCTATGATACGGGTGGACTTAATTTAAAGCCGACAGGCGGCATGGAAACAATGAAATGCGATATGTCGGGAGCCGCTGCTTGTTTCGGCGCTTTGCTAGCTGTTTGCCACCTTGGCCTTAAGGTCAATTTTACAATCGTTGTTCCATCGACCGAAAACAGCATAGATGCGAACAGCTTTAAGCCTGGCGATGTGTATACAAGTCATGCAGGCAAAACGGTTGAAATGATGAACTCGGATGCGGAAGGGCGATTGATTTTGGCGGATGCTTTGTCCTATGCTGTACAAAAGCTTAATCCTACACGCTTGATCGATATTGCGACCTTAACAGGAGCAATTGAAATCTCTTTGGGATCGGAAGCGTCTGGATTGATGAGCAACGATGATAAATTGGCCGAGGCTCTCATGCAAGCGGGAGAAAAGACTTATGAGCGCTTATGGAGGATGCCTCTGTATGAAGAATACAAGGATAAGCTTAAATCCGATATTGCCGATATTAAGAGCTGGAATGGCCGTTCGGCAAGCTCTTGTGTTGCTGCGACATTCCTTCGCTATTTTGTGGATGACAGCATTCCATGGGCGCATTTGGATATTGCCGGTACAGCTTATGTCACTGAAGCCAAGAAATATTTGCCCAAGTATGCGACAGGAGTCGGCGTCCGCTTGATTGTGGAATTATTAAAAGGGCTTTCTAAATAAGTCTTAAATAAGCAGGCGGTCAGGCTATGATAAGCTCCGATTTTTATTTTCGCGATAAGATCCCCGTTGCCATTTTAGGGGCAACGGGATGCATAGGACAAAAAATTGTTCAGCTTTTAGAAAGGCATCCTTGGTTTCAAATTGTTGCCCTATGCGCATCGGAGCGTTCTGCTGGCAAAGCGTATGGAGAGGCGGTCCATTGGCTCATGCCTACCCCTTTGCCGCCTGCCATTGCCCAAATGACCGTGCAAGCTTGCGAGCCGAATATCAGCTGTTCGCTAGTCTTTTCCGCATTAGATGCATCGGTGGCAGGGGAAATTGAATGGCGCTTTGCCGAAGCAGGCTTTCTTGTGGTGTCTAATTCCCGCAATCACCGCTTAAATCCGCAGGTCCCTCTTGTGATTGGCGAGGTAAACGCGGATCACTTAGAGTTGGCCAAAAAGCAGCCTTTCGCTAAAGGAAAAATCATTACCAATCCCAATTGTTCCGTGATCGGTTTAACGCTAGCTCTCAAGCCTCTATTCGACCGTTTTGGCCTAGAGGCTGTCCATGCCGTAACCTTGCAGGCTGTGTCCGGTGCGGGTTATCCAGGAGTGGGAAGCTTGGACATTTTGGATAATGTCATTCCTTTTATTTCAGGGGAGGAAGAGAAAATTGAAAAAGAACCCTTGAAAATTTTAGGGAAACTAAGCGAACAAGGAATTCAAGAAATCCCTTTAAAAATCAGCGCGCAATGCAATCGCGTGGCTGTGACAAATGGACATCTAGCTTGCCTATCAGTGAAGCTCAAACAAAAAGCCTCGCGGCAAGAACTCATTCACGCATGGAATGATTTTTCTGGCGAGCCGCAGCAGCTTCAACTTCCTTCCGCTCCTTTCCAACCTTTGCACTTTTTTGAAGAACCCACTTATCCCCAGCCCCTCTTGCATCGCTCTCTTGATAAAGAAATGGCTGTTAGCATTGGTCAGCTTCGTTCGTGTCCGCTTTTAGACTACAAATTTACGCTGCTTTCGCATAATACCGTGCGTGGAGCAGCGGGCGCAGCCCTGCTTAATGCCGAGCTATTAGTAAAAAAAGGCTGGGTTTTCTGGTAATCTTCTCAAATTGGCACGCTCTTTGCATAGCCATTGACGTCCCTCAAAACACAAAAGGAGGTGTCAGATGGCTAAACGAAAAATAGACCGGGAAGGTCAAAAAGGCAAAGGCAAAAAAGTGGGTAAAAAAGGCAAAAAGGGTGGGGCTAAATTAGAAAAATTAGAAGAATAATTGAAGCGAAAGACCAGCGAAGAATTGCGCGGCTGTACAAGCCGCGCTTGTTTTGCCGATTGAATGTTAGCTCTTTGTTTGGCTTGGATGTTAAGAATCTAGGTCATTAGGACTTTTAATCTCCCCTCTTCTAAATCACAAGCTTGCATTTAATGTAACAGTTTGGAAATTAGTGATTTGACTCCTAAAGAGAAGCGTGCCTTAGCCTTAAATTTCAAATAAATTTTAATTCGCTTGCTTTAAATGTAAAAAAAAACAAGCATGACAAGTTTGAATCATCAAATTGAACTGTCATGGTTAGCGCTGAATCTTATAATCTTAAAATTCTTTTGATTTTAGCTGTGGGATTTGCCTTAGCTAGCGTGCTAGGCTATATCACTCAGCGTCTTAAGCTTTCTCCCATTTTGGGTTATTTGCTAGCAGGGTATAGTATTGGTCCTTACTCTCCAGGCTATGTAGCGGATGTCACGATTTCCGAGCAATTGGCTGAAATCGGCGTTGTCCTCATGCTTTTTAATGTCGGTTTGCATTTAAAATGGAAAGATCTTCTTAAAGTCAAAAATGTGGCCATTCCGGGAGCCATTGTTCAGACGGCTGTATCGGCAATTGTAGGAATCGGGCTTGTTTATGCTGTCGGCTGGTCTTTAGCATCAGGGGTAACGATAGGTCTAGCAATCGGAGTGGCCAGTACGGTTGTTCTTGTTCGCGTTTTAACAGACAATCATCTTCTTAATACTATACAGGGGCATATTGCTGTCGGTTGGCTGATCGTTGAAGATATTTTAACGGTTTTTGTCCTCGTGTTAATTCCCGTACTAGCCAGTTTCTTTTCCGGAGCGCATCTATCTGTATTCACTGTAGCCAGCTCTGTTGTGATAATTATCGCGAAATTTTTATTGTTGATTCTTTTCATGTTTACGTGGGGCCATAAATTGGTCTCTCTTATTTTAATGCATGTTGCCCGCTTGCGTTCTCATGAATTGTTTACCTTAACATTGCTTGCTCTGACCTTTGTTATTGCAACTGGATCCGCTTTGGTTTTTGGAACCTCCATTGCCCTTGGCGCTTTTATTGCAGGAATGATTATTGGGCAGACGCATGTACGTCATCAAGCCTCCGCTCACGCTCTGCCCATGAAAGATGCCTTTTCCGTTATTTTCTTTTTATCTGTTGGCATGATCTTTAATCCGGCAGCCATTTTGGATCACTTTGCCTTTTTTATCGGCCTCATTGCCATTATTTTGGTGATTAAGCCTTTAACGGCTTATCTCATTGTCCGAGGATTGCATTATCCTGTCCCCGTCGCTTTGACTATTGCCTTAGCATTGGCCCAAATAGGAGAATTTTCCTTCATCCTGTGCGAAGAAGCGTTGAAATTTCATCTTCTTCCGGATGAAGGCTATGACATCATTGTGTCTTGCGCCTTGATTTCTATCTCTGTTAACCCACTCCTTTTTAAAGGTTTAAATTATTTTAAACCATATTTTAAAAATTCCGGAGGAATTCCTCCTTTTGATTTGGCTAACATGTCCGCTTCTAAATCTCATAAAGCTGTTATTGTGGGATTCGGTCCAATTGGGCGAAGTGTGGCGGATGTGCTTAAAAAGCTTAATTTTGACTTGACGGTGATTGATAGCAATGTTGATACCATTGCTCAGCTTCGGGAAAGCAATCAAAGAGGGATTTTTGGAGATGCGTCTCAGCTGGATTTGCTGAAAGCCGCTCATGTGGAAGAAGCCGCTTTATTAGTCATTACGATTCCGGAAGTGGCTGAGACAATACACATCATACAAATAGCCCGCCAACTCAATTCGAAGATCAAAATTGTGGCCCGTGCACAATATATTAGCGAGCAAGAGCAGCTTACTCCTCTCCAGATCAATGCAATCTGCTTCGAGGAAGAGGCCAAAAACGCCTTTACACAGGCGGCTTTTCAATTAGCCAAGCAAGTCCGCTTAGGATAAAACTATTTCCGGTTGTTTATGTCAGTCAAGAATTTTAGCAAAGGCAAAAATGGCTTGCCTCTCTGTCCAAGGTGTAGCATTTTTGAGCTTCTGCGTGAGTTGTCTGCCTCGTTTGCCGTCCGCTCTTATTTCTTTCCTTCTAAGCTCTTTGACAGTCCATGCGGTGCAGGGAGGATTGCTTTAAAAGAATGCAGGGAGGACGGATGCACCATCATTGATGGTTTTGCGGATTTGTCCGTTCGATTGGCGAGTGCGACGGTTTTAGAAGGCGGATTGGCGGAAGTGAAAGTGGCCGAGGTGGGAGGGGGCATTTTATCCCTATTGGCGTGCATGTCGCTTTCGTGTTGCACGATTACTTTATGCTTAAGACTATCTATATTAGGCGTTGGATTGGAAGCGCTCACGGTGCAGAATTCATTGAGGCGATGAGAATCTTGTGGTTTTGTATCATCAATCAGATAATCATATTGACTGGGATAGCCTAGGTATTTAGCAGGGGAAGCGGCGTTTGGGTTAGGAAAATCATACGCATTGGAATCAGGGGGAAAGGCGCTATTTACAGAATAAGACATAGATAACCCATTAGTAAAAAATGTAATGATTTTATTCCAAATTCTTTGCACTTTAAAGATTTAAGCCTAAAAGCGCAAGGATTTTACCGATCAGGGGAGTTTTAGTCTAGTTTATTTCGATTAGCCAATGCCGGCTCTATGGAAATGGCATAAAAGTTGCACTTAGCTTAGGCAACCGGAGGTGGTTATGGTGCCTAAGAAAGAAGAAATTAAAGACAAATCTGCGTCCGAATCCGAGCCACAGGCTCACGAGAAACAAAAATCTTCTTTAAAGACTCAACGCATTCAAACGGCTGAAGGATGGAAAAGAGCGCAGCTCAAGCGGAGGCAAAATCAAGCGGGAAAGACCAAAAGTTGAAACATTTATTCCTTTCGAGTATGCTATTGGAAATTAACTCAATAGAATTCCGTGAAATACGACAATCTGCGTGCTTTTGAAAAGCATTTAGAAGGGGCTTCCCCCCATCATTTTAGTCCGCTATACCTCATTTTGGGAAAGGATCATCCCGAATGCCGTGAGTCGATAGAGCTTGTTCTCCGTTTCCTTGCGCCAAACTTACAGGCGCGCGAATTTTCTGTGAGAACCTTCGATGGCGCTCAATTGGGCACTGAAGAACTGTTGATCGAGCTGTATTCAAAGAATTTTTTTGCAGATAAGCGGGTCTTGTATATCCAACAGGCCGAGAAGTTAAAAAAGCCTGTTTTGGAACAATTGGAGAAAGGTTTATCCCATTTAGATCGCTCTCTCTATTTTATTTTGAGCGCTTCGAGCTTATCAAAGCAGACGTCTTTTTATAAAGCAGCAGAAAAAGAAGGGGTCATTTTAGAATTAGGAGAGATTAAGCCTTGGGAAAAGGAGAAACGCTTAGTAGAGTGGGTAAGCAAACAGGCTATATCCGGTCGTAAGTTAATGGCTTATCCTGTCTGCCAGGCGCTTGTCAAATATGCGGGCTTGGACTCTGCCCTCTTGGGGCAAGAATTAGAAAAGCTGTTTTGCTATGTAGGGGACAGAAAGGAAATTACGCTGCAAGATGTCAGCAGAATTTGCACTCCGCAATCTTCAGATACCATTTGGCAGCTAGGAGAAAGCCTTTTTCGACGAGATTCCGCTTCTGCAGTCCGCATTGTGCAGGCTCTCTTAGCGGAAGGCCAGGCCTTGTTGCCTTTGCTGCGTCAAATACGGACGCAGTTTCAAACCGACTATCAAATCTGCCTGTTAATCAATCAAGGCAAGCAGGCATCGGACATTGCGCATGAATTTCCTTATATGAAAGGAACCATATTAGACCGCCATCTTTTCTTTGCTCAGCAATATGGTCTAGCGGCCTTCAAGCAAGGATTGCTGGCCATTGATGCCATGGAAATGCGCGTCAAAAATTCTCAGGCTGACGAAGGATTGTTAGCCGAATTATTAGTGACTCAATTAACCCGCCAACTTTAATTAATAGTTATTTTTTATGAGTGAAAAACCTACCTTATTGCTTTTGCCTAATTTATTAGGCGATCATCGCTATGCCGAAATCTTTCTTCCTGCCAGCGTGGCCAAGGCTGTTCAAACTTTGGATGGCCTCATAGCTGAAAGTGAAGGAGAAGGAAGGCGTTATTTGAAGCGTTTTGCAACAAAAAAACCTGCCAATGAAATTCCTATCGCCCTTTTTAATGAGCATACTCCGGATGCCGATATAGATTTCTTGCTTGAGCCCATTATAAAAGGAGAGCGATGGGGAATCGTATCGGATGCCGGATTGCCTTGCATTGCCGATCCCGGATCTAAGCTTGTCCATCGAGCCAGACAAAGAGGCCTTGCTATCCAAGCATTTGTCGGGCCTTCTTCCATTTTAATGGCCCTCATGTTATCGGGCCTGCCAGGGCAGAAGTTTTTCTTCCATGGCTACCTAGCCAAGGAAGCCGATAAGCGCCAAGCTGAAATAAAACATTTGCTTCAATTGGCCGGACAGGATAAAGCGACGCAAATTTTTATGGAGGCGCCCTATCGCAATATGCAAGCATTAGATTCCCTCCTGAAAATATTACCCGATAAGGCGTGGCTTGCAGTGGCATGGGATCTGACTATGCCCACTCAAGGCGTGATTTCCCAAACAGTTGAAAGTTGGAAAAAATGTACCTTGCCAAGTTTAGAAAAAAAACCGGCCATTTTCCTGTTCCATTTGGAATAAAAGACGAGTAACGACCTATGCTATAAGTAACCTGAGTTTGGAGTTTTTTGCCCTTTGGACTGACGGGAAAGCTCTTGCCTTTGTTCCTCTCCTAGGCTTTGACGTATCGAAAGAGCAAAAAACTCCGAACCCGGGTAAGTAAGATCCTAATCGCTTATGGCATAGGTTTTCCCATTTCCGCGAAATAAGTAAGGCCATTCTTTTATTTAAATGAGTTCTGTTGCAACCGTATCGTAGAAAAGGACGCCCTTTTTGGTCAGCTTCAGGCAATCTGCCTGCTTATGCAAAAATCCCTGGTGGATAAGCCTTTCGATACTTGTTTTAGTCTCCGCATTTAGAAGGCCGTGGCGCTTTTGGAATTCATGGATTTGCACTCCGCAGCTCAAGCGCAGTTGGATGACTAAAAGTTCCTGACGGTGGGCTTCGGGATCCAGCTGCTCTTCGAAATCCACAGGCGACTTATCTAGGCGCAAAGCCGCGCAATATTTGCCTAAATGGGCAATGTTTTGAAAGCGCTTTCCTTGCCAATAACTGAAAGCCGAAGGGCCGAATCCAAGAAAAGGACGCGCTGTCCAATATCCGGTATTGTGCCTGGAATAAAACCCAGGTTTGGCAAAAGCTGAGATTTCGTATTGCAGAAGCCCTTGCTCTGTCAGCTTCTCTATCGCCATCTCATACATCGCTAGGCTCGTTTCTTCATCGGGAAGGAGAGGCCGCAATTGTTGCTGTTTTTTGAAAAAGAGCGTATGAGGCTCAATGGTCAAATTATACAGGGACAAGTGTGAGAGGGGAAGGGCCTGTATGGTATGAAGCGTGGCTTCCCAGTGTTTAAGAGATTGCCTGGGCAAATCGTACATAAGGTCGATGGAAATATTGGCAATGCCGGCGCGATAGGTCTCTTCCACTGCTTGAATGGCCCGATGGGGACTATGCAAGCGTCCTAATAATGTCAGCAAATCAGCATCTAGTGTTTGAATGCCTAAACTGACACGGTTTATGCCGGCCTGAGCGTATTCGCGCATTAAGTCCAATGAGGCATTTTCCGGATTCACCTCCAAGGTCACTTCTATGGAAGGCGATTGAAAGGGCAGATCTGTCCTTATCCATTCCAAGACTTTGCTAATCCGGTCCGGCCCAAAAAGCGAAGGCGTGCCTCCGCCAAAGTAAATCGTTGCCAGTTCTCTGCCTTGTAAGAGCGGAAGCAGACGCCTCCACTCCAACTCAAAGCCTTCTAATAACTGCTGCTTAAGGGGATTCTGGTCTGGAAGGACATAAAAATGGCAGTACTCGCATTTGCGAGTACAAAAAGGAATGTGAAAGTAAAGGCTGACTTCCGACTGTTGAGGGTTACCAATCGTTAGCATCTGGATCTATAATCCCGCCTCTGCGCCATCTGTTACGATCGCTAAAATAGGACTCATCATCCTCTTCCTCTTCTTCTTCATTCTCTACGACTTCTTCGTCTTCTTCGTCACGCTCTTCTAAAGTCTGATCCACTTCGATGGCATCGGTTTCCATATCAAAGCCTGTTTCGCCTCCGCCAATTGTTTCGCCGATGTCTATATCGGGAATGGTCGGCATATCATTATAGCCTGCGCGAGTAGGGGCCCGTTTTGGAGTGATGTATTCTTCAGCTTCTCCGCTTTCTTTGAGAAAATGGAGGCGCTCTTTTTCTTCTTCGATTTTTGCTTTGACAGCCTGAATTTCTTCTTTGTGCTTATCGACATCTTTTTTGGGGACAAGGCCGAGTTTTAGCCATTGCTCGAGATCATTCAATTCGGCTTCAAGCTTTTTTAGTCTTTCGCTTTTGATATGTTTCATGATAGTTCCATTTAGTTAAATCTAGCCCTGTCATCGCCCTGTCAATCTATTTTTAGAATTTAAGGCTCGATGAGCGATACTAGGGTTTTTAACGACTTTTTTTCAACTCTTTTAAATAGGCGAAGATTAAATTAAAATAAAGATTTATAAATTAAAGAGAGGGATTCGCTATGCACCTGGGAAAGAAACAAAAAGAAGGATAATCGAAAAAGGAAGTTTGCAGATCTTTATCTAAACGATTCGCTTCAAGGCCCATTATAGCAGAAAACAAGATTATTGCGTATCATTATTCGTCTCATTTCTTCTTAAGAATGAAAGATTTAAACTCTCAATTTATTTCCCCTCTTCTTTAAAGAAAAGCTGCCGATTAAAGAAATAGACTCCGAGGGCGGAAAGCAAAAAGAGCATTTCAGCCACAATAAAGGCATAATAATACCCTTCGCCTCCAATTCCGAATCCGTAGCTATGCAGGCCTGTTCCTAAGATATAATTCACTCCATACCAAGTGAAGCTAATGGCCAGCAGGCCGCTGACTGCTCCAAAAGCGAGCCCAAAATTGGCTATGCAATGGAAGCGGTATGCATGGATCCAAATCAAATAAAGGCAGCTAGAAATAAAGGCCCAGGATTCTTTGGGATCCCAATCCCAAAAGCGGCCCCAGCTTTCGGCTGCCCAGACGCCCCCCAGTATCGTGCCCGGAATTAAGAGAGCGGTTCCCATGTACATGGTTTGTAGAATGAGCTGGGCCAAAAGCTTCATCAAAGGCGTTTCTTGACGGTAATAAAGATAGGAGCCCAGATAAAAATGCCCTAGGACGGCGCCTAAAATAAAAATTCCATAGCTTCCGACCACCATCAAGACATGGATGATCAGCCAAAATTGGGAATCCAGGACGGCTTGGACTTGATCTAAGCTGTGATTGAGATCGGTAAGATCCAAAAGCGTGAGCAGAATAATGGCTGTTAGGGATGCCGCTGCAAGAAGAAGGGCATTGCGCCGCCACTGATTGAGAATAAGAGCGCCTAAAACAGCTATCCACGGAACATAAATGACAGTTTCAAACATGTTCGAAACGGGAGGACGGCTTAAAATGTAGCAACGCCACAGCAGAAGAAAGAAATGGCAGATAAAAGCTGTCATTAAAACGCCAATCCCGCTTATGTGGAAAAAGGAGGGAGAGGGAAAGCGATGGGCAAAAATCAATAAGACAGCGCTCAGCCCGTATAAAAGAATGAGAATTTTTATCCAAGGATAGTGGTAATAAAGAGATTCGGCCTTCAACTGATTAAGCGAGGGATAGACGAGCATTTTATTTGCCGCCTCTCGGTAGGGTTGGCCGGCTAAAGAAGTGAAGGCGGTTTCCAATGCCGAGGCTAAACGTTCATAGAAGAGCTGAGAAGCGCTTCCATCCGCTCCGTCGAGCAAGGCGCGCTCCCAGGCTAAATAGCTATCGCGTATGCGCTCAAAATCTTCGTTGGAAAACGAGGTGAAATTGCCGATAGGCAGTAAGCGATTCTGTTCTTTGCTATAGACCTGGGTATTTAAAGCCTGCAAAGAGTACCACTCTTCCGATTGGCTGGCAGGAAGAGCCTTAAAAAGAGGGCCTGCGGCTTTTAATCTCTGCAGGAGAGGATACTCTTTTTCTAAAATGGAGGCGATTTGTTTAGGTGGCACCTGCTGGCTGTGAAGGGTGTCAAAGAGTTTTATATACGCTTGCTCTGCTTGAAAAGGGGGGGAAGACAGGCTTTCGAATTGCAGGAGCGAACCGGTAAGGGTGGACAGGTCTTCGGCTATTTTTTTATTCTGTTTCAGCCATTCAAGAGAAGAGGGACGGATGTTTGCTGCAAGCTGCTGTCCAACTTGCAAAAAGGGCCAGGGAGCTGAAGGGGGCAGGGCGGCAACCTTAAGATCATTTTCTTTCCATTGTACCCATAAGCCGGGTAGTAATTTAACAAGTTCTATCCGCTCGGCTCGGCTGCGATTGGATGCATCGAAATAGCTTTGCAGAAAATGATAGGTGGCCAACAAATTAAAAATGGATTGACTGGATTCTGGATCAACGTAAAGGGCTTGAGTGAGCTCTTGGTAGCTAAACCGATTTCTTAAAAGATCTAAGCGTGCTAGGCGTTTGATGTCTGCGGATTGAATCCAAAATAGAGGCGCATGAATAAAAGGCTGGTGGCCTTTTGCCTCCAGCTGCCATAAGAAGTCCAAAGCAGAAGATGTTTCTAAATGAAAAGCGGCTAAATCTTCTTTTTTCAGGGCTTGTGCATGGTAAACATCTTGAAGCCATAAACGGGCATAGGCGTCTGGGGGACGGAACCGTCCCTTATAGAGAACGGGATAGAGGGACGAAGACGCTAAAAGAGAAAAACAAGAAAAAAAGCAAAGCAGGCAACTGAAAAAGAAAGAAAGGCGAGCGCTTGTCATCAATTCATCCGCGATAGGCATTTTTTTATAGTCTACCTTGTTAACACTTCGGAAAGTCGCTTGTCAACTGAGAAGACTTGAGAAGGCGAGAGCGCAGATGTAAAAAAACGCCGGTAAGCCTGTAAGTTCTCTTGTTCTTTTATGCCACTTAAGCTAATAGAAAAGGAACACGCCCTAGCCTCAAAACTCATTTTCATAAGAGGATGCGGCAAATCAAGTATGGAATGAAGGAAAGGTTTTAATATGATCCACCACGAAGAGGTGACTTATCATATAGGGGTTGAAACATTTAAAGGTTTTTTGGCTTATCGGGAAGAAGCCCCGGACCAGAAACGCCCGGCTGTACTTATTGCCCCTACTTGGATGGGCCGGGATGAGTTTGCATGTCAAAAGGCGCGTGCGCTTGCCGAATTGGGCTATATCGGTTTTGCGCTCGATCCTTATGGCAATGGCAAGGTGGCTAAAGATGCCGACGAGGCGATGTCTTTAATGGCTCCCTTGTTTGCCGACAGAGCTCTTTTGCAGGCGCGCATGAAAGCAGCCTTAGGAGCGCTGCGCCAGATAGACTTAGTGGATGCGGGAAGAATAGGCGTGATTGGTTTTTGCTTTGGAGGCTTGGCCTCTATTGAATTGCTGCGCAGCGGCGCTTCCATTAAAGGGGCTGTCAGCTTTCATGGAGTTTTAGGCAGCCACAGAGATAATATTCAAGCTAAAACCGTTCCCATCGCCACTCCTGTCCATGGAGCCTTATTAGTCCTGCACGGCTATCATGATCCGCTGGTTTCTCAAGCAGACATTCTTCATTTGGAAAAAGAAATGACGGATGCTCAAGTGGATTGGCAATTCAATACATACGGCTTAGCCGGGCATTCTTTCACAACTCCCAATCAACATGATAAAGAAAGCGGCTTGTATTTTGAGCCCAAAGCCAATGCGCGTTCCTGGTCAGCCATGAAACGCTTCTTCGAAGAGATCTTTGCTTGAAGCAAAGAGGTTAAGCCATGAGAGACTGTCCTAAAACCTAAAATTTGAGTGACAGGAATAAAAGAAAACCTTGCTAGGCTAAACAAGTCCCGCAAGTGGCACAGTTTAAGGCTGTTGCAGATGGTGTTAAATGTCTTCTTTTTAAAATGCCTCTTAGAGAGGAGATCAAAACCCATACTAATCGTATATTTGAGAGGATTGCCTCCTAGGGAAAAGAACGCGAATCTTGGTCATTAGCGTTTCTAATACACCCCTCTTAGCAGTTTTAATCCCTCTTTTTAGCTCCCACCCTCTCTCAAATCCTATATTTATATTGCCACTTATCCTCGCGTCTTTTCTTTATGATTTTCTTCTTTTAAGAAGAATTCCAGCCTGAAAATGAAATTTATTTCCTGTTAATTTCTAGTTAGATAAAATTTGTGGTTTTGAATGTTTTAATTTTTTTTAAACAATAGTAATAGTTATAAACTAATGGGTCGATAATTGGTTTTACAAAAAATTAGGAATTGTATTTATCATGCAAGTTTTCCATTCTAACTTTCACCCTTTTGTATTTGATCGGGCAGCAAATTCTTTTCAATTAGTCGATCAAACCGAGAATGGAAGAAAATGCTATTATCAAATTAAAAACAGTCATCTTTGTTTAGTAGATCGGATTGGCCAGATAGCCCTTGTTGTATACAAGATTATTTCGAATTTGTTCACTGGATCGTTTTCTTTATCTTCAGACACAAAAGCATACTGGAGAGAAGGCATCTACGGAAAAAAGGAAATTATTGTTGTGGTTGCCAATCCAACCGGTTTAACCTTTCCTATCCAGTGCAGCCAATATGACCTCAGTCATTTTATTTATTATGCTTCTCGATTAACTAGAAATAATACCAATCTCCATCTTGGACGGGTTCATCTTGCTGCCCTTTCAAATAGCATTGAGCATTTAACTGCTCTTGAAAGTTTATCTATGAGTAATGAGCTTCGAGGACTTCCAGATAGCATCGGTCATTTGGGCAATCTTCGAGAATTATGGCTTAATGGCAATCAGCTTCAGAAACTTCCGGACAGTATAGGTGATTTAGCCGCTCTTCAATATTTATATGTTTCGAATAATCGGCTTGAGGAGCTTCCGGACACTGTCGGTCATTTGGGCAATCTTCAAAATTTATTTCTTTCGGACAATTCGCTTCAATCCATTCCGGAGACTATAGGCCAATTAGAGAGTCTTCAAGAATTGAGAATTAACGGAAATCAGCTCCGGGAGCTTCCAGATAGCATCGGTCATTTGGGCAATCTTCACTATTTGTTTAGTCGTAATAATCGGCTTCGGCAGATTCCAGATAGCATCGGTCAGTTGACCAATCTTCAACAGGTAGATTTTCAAAATAATCAGCTTCAGGAAATTCCAGACAGTTTAGGTCATTTAACCAGACTCAGCTATTTAGATCTTAGTCATAATCGGCTTCAAACAGTTCCGGAAACTCTTTATCGTCTTCCTGCATCATGCAGAGTGATATTACAGGGAAATCCTTTTAGCGAGCAGGTGATCGAACAAGCTCTCATTAGAATGCAAAATGAAAATTATCAAGGACCTCAAATTATTTTCTCTTGGCAAGATCGAAGAAGAATTATTTCAAGAGAACAAGAAGGGGACTTAAAAGCTGTTTTGGTGAATTGGTGCGATGAGCAGTGCAAACAAAAGCTACTAGAGCGCTTGTCCTCTATGCAGAAGCCTGTTTTATTTGACTGGCTAAAGCGATTAATTGAAATAGCCAGTTATCGTACTCAAATGCAAACGGTCAAAGATAACGTTCAAGAGTTATTGAGTTGGATGGTGGAAGAGGCGGATGAAGGGAAGTTGCAAATAGCTTATCAAATCATGGCTGATGCGACAGGGACTTGCGGGGATAGGGTTGAATTGAGCTATAATCTCCTTTGCCTGCATGTCAAAATGTGCCAAAGCGGCAATCTTAGCTTGCAAGAGCTCAAAGCGCTCCTTATTGGAGCCGAGCGCTATGACAGGCTCAACCGCATCGCCGAACAAAAATGCCGGCAGATGCACATTGTGGATCAAATTGAAGTCCATCTTTTCTATGAAATCAAGTTAAAAGACGAACTGAAACTTCCCTTAGAAGCGAAAGAAATGCTCTATGAGCGCTTAGCCGATGTGACAGCGGAAGATATTGAAGCGGCCAAAGCGCAAATCTTAGCTGAAACAGGTCCGGACAAACAAGGCGAGCTTTTGCTAAAGCATCCGGTTTGGAAAGCAGCCCTTCAAAAATGCGCCGGTTTTGCCGAAATCGACCAAGCCTGCCAAGAGCGGAAGGCAGAGGCGCTTAGCCAGCTAGAAGATAGCGACTCAGCTGCTGAACAGTTTTACCAAACTTTTCAAGAGAAGGAAAAAACGGTATGGAATCCTTATTATATCCTGACTCAGCAAATCCTAAGGGAGGAAGAAGCGGCTTAATGGAACCTGATGTCCTTGCTTGTGAGGAGCAAAACTCAGGTTATTAACTGTTTTGTTAAGGATCCCTTTTCTTGCGATAAGGGCGCAGCCAAAAGAGTAAAAAGGTGCCGATCGTGACAATCAAAGCGCCCGGATAGGTGAGAATATATTTAGCTGGATCGTGATTGACTGCCAACTGAACGCGCTTGGCCGATTGGTCCGAAGGAGCGCTCATCCCGGCTAAGTAGAAGCGGTATCCATCCCATGTTTCGTGCACGTGGTTCATGCTCAGCGTTTTTTCCACCGATTGGCCATCTTGTCCGGTTATCAACACATCTCCTTCATAGCTAAATGGTTGTTGCGAGTGGGGATAATTAATTTGACGGGCTTGGCGCAGACGCAGGCGATAGGGAAGCTCGATGATTTGCGGTTGAAAACGAATCAGATAATCGCCATTCAGCATGGGCCATTTTAATCCGAATCCGGAAGGATCATACGCTAAAGACAGAAACTGTTTTTTCTCGCCTTCTTGCACTTCTAAAAAGAGGCAGGGCCGGTTGTCTTCTAATTTCTGAGAGGGCTCTGTACGGTAGCAGATAGACAATGGAGTCTCAACCGAAAGGAACAAAGAAGAAGGCTTATCGGCCTGGAAAAATTTTTCACTTTTCCAATACGCCTCCAGGCGATCGAATGTCTCCAGGCCTTGTTTCGGTAAAGGATTAAGCGAGGCATAAGTAATATCATAACCTTTAAGATAAGCGGATAAAAGATGCGCCTGCGCGCTTAAAGAAAAGTCGCTTTCTTCATCCAGCGGAGGCAAATAAGCGGCAATCGAGAGCACTTGCTGGGCCAAAAGCGCGAGAAGGTCTTTTTCAGGTTCTTTTTCCCTTTGGTCCGAGAGATCCGCTAAAAAAGGCCACCGATGCTCTTGCAGAAAAGGAAACAGGCCTTTTCCTTCTTGATAAGCATAGTCAAGCTGCTGAAACAATTGGCAGATCCATCGGCAGCCTTCCAAATCTTTTGGCGGAATAGCTGACCAATTGATGTGTTGAATGGCCTTGGCAAGCACCGGACTAGCGGGCGTTGCGGAATAAAGCAAGCCAGGATAATTGTTCCACTCAACAAGGAATTCGACCAAGGTTTCTGCGAAGGGAACTTGAGCGGCCTGGCAGGCTTTTTGAAAAACCTCTAAAGGAGGCGCCAGGCGGGCGGGAGAATCGAAGGCTTGCCGAAGCTGCTGGACTAAAAAATGTCGATCCGCTTCTTCTTTGTCTTTTCTTCCGGAAGGAAACGCGGGATGGGGGAATAAGGCGTGGACCGTATAGCCGCCAAATCCTTGGTCATAAGTATAAAGCGTCTCCAAATGACCTTGACGAAAGGCTTTGCCTTGTACTCTTCCATGCCGGTCAAATGCAAATAAAAACGTATCGCGATGCGAGTCTTCCAACGCTAAAAGAATGGGGGTGGGGCGTTGAAGATCAATTTGAAAGATCGACGATTTAGGCCATTCCCCTTCAGCCGAGACGGCATAAAGGGATTGGCTGCCATTCAGTGCGATTTGAAAGCGCTCTTTCCGTGTTTTGCTTTCTTCTTGCCATTCAATTTCAAGCATCGGTTGTCCAAAGCCGGAAATGGGCGAATAAGCGAGCAGGAGCTGAGCAGAGAGCGTGCCTCCATTCCAAGAAAGAGGATGGGCGAGAATGTCTTTTAAAGGGCCTTCAAATGATTGGGCGGCGTCTTGCTTTGAGGAAAGGCGCAAAGTCAGATTATCTAAGTAGATATGGCGGATGGCCTCTTGAAGGTGATCGGTGCGCAAGGCTTCTACGTGCCAATTCTGGCCTTCTAAAGGAAGAATAGCTCCAGTAGAAGTCTCTTCTCTTTCCTTCCACTCTTGAACGGGCAAAGAGGGAAGGCCGATGATTTGCAAGCGATCGCCTTTGATCCATGTTTCCCATCTTTCATTGACATGAGGCACACTGCCTAAGACTTTGATTTTAAGAGAAGAAAAGGGATCGGTTTGATAGATCTGCCTGCCTTCCAAGGAGACGGGATAGACGTGGCGGGTAATGTCAGCAGGGGCGTTCTTCTTTTCAATCAAAAGGGCATACGTTTGCGGAAGATGGAGCATTTGGCTGCCGCTGCCTTCCCACAGGCTTAAGTTTCCTTGAAGCCCTTTTCGATTTTTAACTAACGTTCCTCCAATCATCATGAGCAGGCCGAAATGCGTGATGAGGAAGGGAATATGGTGGGGCTTGAAAGGCCAGCGCCGCAAAGCGGAGAAAAGAATATTGATAAAAAAGAGCCAAAGCAAAAAAGCGAATAAAGGATGGTGATAGGTCCATTGTGCTGCAAATAGATGGGAATCGGCCTGGCTTTCCAGGATCGTCCCAACGGCGACAGCAGTTGCAACAGTCGCAATTAAGATAATGGCGAAGTAAATACTGCCAAGGAAATGAAAACAGCGTTTAATCCATTTCATAAAGGATGAGGAAGTTCTTCTATTAGTTCAAAGGAGTTGGCAAATAAAAATAAAGCGTGCCGATGCTTGTCTATTAGTTCCGGAGCGCCGACTATTTTAATTGTGTAATCTGCTCTACGCTGCTTATCAAAAGAGCTGCTGATTGCAAGCATCCGATCATATTCGGGGGCTAATTGCACGCTCCATCCCAGCATGACTTGTTTTTGGCCTTGATAGATGCCATGAGCTTCCAGCAGGAGCCCGATAAAACCTCCCTGAGAAAGGGATTTTACATAAACATGCAGCGGGTCGAGCGCGTCAAATTGATTTTTCCAGCGGGCTACTTGCGCTGAGGGAGGAATTCTCGATTCTGCGGATATAACGGGAAACGTGTGAATAGTTAAGCGGAGAGGCTCTTTTTCGGTGGGAATATAAAATTCACAAATGGGCTTTGTCGTATCGATAATGGAATCGGTCGGTGCGGGATCTTTGCGTATCCAGGCAAGCGGAACTTTGGCCCGGTAAAGAGACGGGCGGGGATCGCCAGGCTTTTCTTCTCGTCCATTCAAGATTTGCCAAGTCCATTCGGAAAACGGGACAGATTGAGTTTGACAGCTTTCCACCAGTAAAGCCAACATGCTCATTATCCATAACAGTGAAAATTGTGAGGCAGTTTTTAGCATAAAATCTTGTTTGATAAGCGAGAAGCCTGGAGTTTACCCTTTAAAAATATTTATTTCTAAGCTAAACCTATAATCAATAAGCAAATAGATAACCCGCTAAGTTAGGGCAAGGCACAATGAATGTCAATCAAACACTAGAAGGAGAGACGGCCAATCTTGCTCTTCTTGAAAGTTTGTACCAGCAATATCAAACTAATCCGGCTCAACTTAGCCTGTCGTGGCAGCGCTACTTCGAAGCGCTAGATCGGCAAGGAGTTGAAGCGAAAATTGGCTTAAAGCCTGCTCTTTCCGTCAAAGATGGCATTTCCGCAAGCAAAGAAGACGTCTCTGCAGCTGCCGTTGATAGCCGCATTTTTCAGTTAATTGAGGCCTATCGCCGAAATGGACACTTGATGGCCCACGTCAATCCGTTGGTTTCGCAGCCTCCTGAAGAACCGGAAAGCTTAAGATTGGATCGGTTGGGATTTGAAGAGAGAGATCTCAAGCGGTTTTTTCCCACCTTCGGCCTCCTTCCGCAAGGGCAAGCGCCGCTTAGTTCCTTGCTGGACGCCTTGCGCAATCTCTATTGCCGCCATATTGGATTTGAATATAAATATGGGTCCAATCCCGATTTGGAAAATTGGCTGCAAAATTATATTGAAAAAGAATTTTTTAAAACGGGACTTTCTCCTGAACAAAAACGGCTGACTTTAGAATATTTAAACCGTTCCGAACTACTTGAAACATTCCTTCACACCAAATATGTCGGCCAAAAGCGCTTTTCTCTGGAAGGAACGGAAACCCTTATTCCCATGCTGGCCCTTATGCTCGAATCCGCTTCCGAAGAAGGCGTGGAAGAGGCTGTCCTGGGGATGGCGCATCGCGGCCGCTTGAATGTGCTGACCAATATTTTAAATAAGTCCTTTCAATTGGTTTTCAATGAATTTGAGGATAACTACATTCCGGAATCTTTTGAAGGTATGGGAGATGTCAAGTATCATAAGGGATTTAAAGGTCATTATGCGCGGTTAAATGCCAAGAAGATACGCCTGACGGTGAGCCCAAATCCCAGTCATTTGGAATCGGTCGATAGCGTTGTCGAGGGGATGACAAGGGCAAAGCAATTCTTAGAAAAAGATGAAGAGGATAGAAAAAAAGTCATTCCTATTCTTATTCATGGCGATGCCGCCTTGTCCGGCCAAGGTGTTGTATATGAAACGCTGCAATTGGCCAAATTGCCTGGTTATGCAACAGGAGGGACTATCCATCTTGTCATCAACAATCAAATTGGATTTACAACAATCCCGCGCGACTTGCGCTCTACAGTTTATTGCACGGATATTGCCAAAGCTTTCGGTTTGCCCGTCTTCCACGTCAATGCAGAAGATCCCGATAGCTGCGTTCAAGTTGCGCTATTGGCCTTGCTCGTCCGCCAACGCTTCCACTGCGATGTCTTCATTGATTTGAATGGCTATCGCAAATACGGTCACAATGAAAGCGATGAGCCTGCTTTTACTCAACCCATTGAATATCGAGTGATTAGAAATAAAAGGCCTATCAGAGAAATTTATCGCAATCGCTTAATCGAACAGGGAATTGTCCAAAAAGGAGAAATGGACGAATGGGAAGAGCGGTTTAAGCTAGGGTTGCAAGAGGCGCACGCTCATCAAAAAGAGCATTTAACATCTGTGGGACAAAATCAAGATCTCATGTCCATTCCAAGCAATCAAGCGCTTTTTGATCCTATCGAAACGGGTGTGGCAAAGGATGTATTAGTTGCCCTGGCAGAGCGTTTCTGCGCTGTTCCTAATGGATTTCATCTGCATGCGAAGCTTGATCATTTGATCAAAGAACGCTTAAAAATGGTGAAAGAGGATAAACCTATCGATTGGGGGATGGCTGAATACTTAGCTTATGCCACCTTGCTTTGGGAAGGCACTCCCGTGCGTTTATCCGGGCAAGATTGTTGCCGGGGAACCTTTAGCCATCGCCATGCCATGTGGATAGATCAGCAGAGAGAAGAAATAGAATATTATCCTTTGAACCACCTAAAAGATGGGCAGGGGCGTTTTGAAGTATTTAATTCGCCTTTATCGGAAATGGCCATCCTCGGATTTGAATATGGCTATAGCGTGGTTTGTCCGCAAGGCCTGACTATCTGGGAAGCCCAATTTGGTGACTTTGGCAATGGCGCTCAAGTCATTATTGATCAATATATTGCAAGCGGAGAGCAGAAATGGGGACAGCGCTCCAAGCTTGTGCTTTTTCTACCGCATGGCTATGAGGGGCAAGGGCCGGAGCACTCTTCAGGTCGTCTGGAACGTTTTTTAACGCTCGCCGGTCACGACAATATGCAAATTGTCAATCCTACTACTCCAGCTCAGTTCTTTCATTTACTGCGGCGCCAAATCCATCGCGACATTGAAAAGCCTCTGATCGTTTTTACTCCAAAAGGGCTTCTACGCCATCCTGCTGCGACGAGCCGCTTAGATGAGTTGACGCAGGGAAGTTTTCAAGAAATTTTAGGCGATCCCTTGCCAAAGCCGCAAGGCGTGCGCCGTTTAGTTCTTTGCAGCGGGCGCATCTACTATGATTTGCTGACTAAACGGGAAAAGGATCAAAGAAAAGACGTTGCCTTTATTCGCTTAGAACAGCTCTATCCATTAAACGCCCGCCGTTTAATCGCCTTGCTTTCTCTTTATACAGGATTGCAGGATTGTTTATGGGTGCAGGAAGAACCGCAAAATATGGGGGCATGGTCCTATATTTACCCTTGCTTGAACGAGCTTCTTCCTAGGGGGCTTCCTCTTTTTTATGTAGGAAGAGAGCGCAGCGCAACTCCTGCCACGGGATCCCATTCCCGTCATGAACAAGAGCATACCAATATCTTACAACAGGTCTTTCAGCTATGAAAAGCGAGATTAAAATTCCCTCTATGGGAGAGTCGATTTCCGAAGCGGTCATTGGGCAAGTTTTTGCTCCTGATGGAACAATCGTCAAAGCCGATGGCGAATTGCTTGAATTGGAAACGGATAAAGTCAATCAGGTTCTGTATGCTCCTCAGACTGGAAGGGTTGCCCTGTCTGTCAAAACAGGGGATACGGTCAAGATCGGCCAGGTCATCGGAACAATAGAAGAGGCTCCTCAGGAAAAATCCCAAGCTCCTTCCAGTGCGGAAACAATGGCAAAAGAAATCCCAAAAGAAAAAGAAGGCAAGGACGAGCGCAAGAGACCAGTAGCAGAGCAACAGGCGGAGGCTAGGCCGGAATCCTTTCAACAAGAGCAAGCTCCCATTCGACAGACTAAAGCGGCTTTTTTGGCTGATTTACAGACGGCCCAAAAGGAGCAAAGGCCGGCTCCAAGCCGGCAAGAAGGGAAGGCTCAGGCTGCTGCTTCAAGCAAAGAACAGCAAGTGCGAAGGGAAACGCGCAAGCCTTTATCAAAAATCCGCAAGGTCATTGCCAGCCGCCTAGTCGAGGCACAGCAGACCACAGCCATGCTGACGACTTTTAATGAAGTCGACATGTCGCAGATCGTCCAATTGAGAGAGAAATATCAGGAAAAATTCACCAAAAAATATGGAACGAAGCTGGGTTTTATGTCTTTTTTTGTCAAAGCTGTCGTTTCGGCTTTGCAGGCCTATCCTCAAGTCAATTCTTATCTTGAAGGGGATGACATCGTCCAGCGCGAATATTACGATATTGGTGTTGCAGTCGGGACAGACCGTGGAACCATTGTGCCTGTCATACGCAATTGCGACCGCTTGACTTTTTTCCAGATCGAACAGGCTATTGATGTCTTTGCCAAGAAAGCTAGAGAGGGCAGCATTGCAATTGAGGATTTGCAGGGAGGGGGATTTACCATTACTAATGGCGGAGTTTATGGTTCTCTTTTATCCACTCCCATTCTAAATCCACCCCAATGCGGCATTTTAGGCATGCATAAAATTGAAAAGCGGCCGGTTGTCGTTGACGATCAAATTGTCATTCGGCCCATGATGTATTTGGCTTTAAGCTATGATCATCGTTTAATTGATGGCAAAGATTCGGTTTCTTTTCTTGTTCATATTAAAAATCAGTTGGAAGATCCTTCCCGCTTGCTTTTAGATTTATAAAAGAGAGAATGCAAGATGGCAAAGCACTATGAATTGGCAATTATTGGAGCGGGGCCTGGCGGCTATGTTGCTGCCATTCGAGCAGCACAGCTTGGATTTAAAACGGTTTGCATCGACAAACGGGAGACATTGGGCGGGACTTGCTTAAACGTGGGATGCATTCCTTCTAAAGCCCTCTTGCAATCGACAGAACTTTTGGCGCGCGTACAGCGCAATGGCAAAGAATTAGGGATCGATTGCTCGGATTTACGCTATTCTTTCCGCCAAATGATGGATAGGAAAAAACACGTCGTGAAGAGCTTAGTCGACGGTATCGCAGGGTTATTTAAGAAGAATCAAGTGGATTTTATCCAAGGCGAGGCGGAGTTTATCAATCCCCATCTTTTAAAGGTAAAAAAAGGAGAGCAAACGGAAGAAATTGAGGCGGATTCTATTATTTTAGCTACAGGCTCAGAACCGATCGCCCTGCCCTTTCTTCCCTTTGATGAGCGGCAGATCGTTTCTTCCACAGGAGCATTAAGCTTGCCCCAAGTTCCGGAACGGTTAGTTGTGATAGGGGGAGGAGTTATCGGAGTTGAACTGGCATCTGTCTATAGCCGTTTAGGCGCTTCTGTGACTGTTGTCGAAATGTTGGACCATATTTGTCCGGCCATGGACAAGACTCTGTCCAAGCAGCTTTTGCAGGTTTTGCAAAAGCAAGGCATCCAATTCCATTTATCCACTAAAGTGGCTACAGCCGTTGTCCAACCAGATGAGGTCATTTTGACTATTGAAGGGAATGAGGAGCTACGTAATCTAAGCGCTCAAGTTGTCTTGGTCGCCGTTGGAAGACGGCCTTATAGCAGCGGATTGGGATTGGAAAAAATTGGCATTCAGCCGGACCGCCGCGGGTTTGTGCCGGTCGATGCGAATTTGCGTACTGCGCACTCTCATATTTTTGCTATCGGCGATTTGATCGATGGCTCCATGCTGGCCCATCGCGCCTCGGAAGAAGGCGTGGCCGTGGTCGAATGGTTAAAAGGCGGGCAGCCGCTTATCAATTACATGGCGATTCCAAATGTCATTTATACCGATCCCGAAGTGGCGGCTGTCGGTATGACGGAACAAGACGCGCGCGAGGCTGGATTAGCCGTTCTCGTTGGAACAAGCTTTTTTAAAGGCAATCCACGTGCACGCTGCAGTGACGAGACAGAAGGATTAGTCAAAATTGTCGGTGATCAGCAATCCGGCAGGCTAGTGGGAATGCATATTATCGGCGCGCATGCATCGGAATTGATTGCCGAGGGAATGATGGCCATGCAAAAGCGAGCGACATTGAAAGAAATCGGAGAGGCGCCAAATGCCCATCCGACTCTCAGTGAAGCCATTAAAGAGGCCGCCCTTCATGCATTGGGACGGCCTATTCATCTTTAATAGTTATGGGAGCTTCCGCAGCCGCAAGAAGAGCGGACATTTGGATTTGAAATTTTGAAGCCGGATCCGCGAAGACCGTCAACGAAATCGATTTCAGATCCAAGTAGGCGGGGAACCATCGCTTTCTTGACATGGATTTCAATGCCATTGGATACAAATACTTGATCATCTGCCTCGGCTTTCTCAGAGAAATCCAGGACATATTCAAATCCATTGCATCCAGCCATTTCTTCGGCAAAACGCATGCCCCAGCCTTGCTTGCCTTCGTCATTTAGAATTTCTAAAAACTTGGCAGCGCCTCTTGACGTAATGCAGATAGAAGATTGATCGATCGGCTCTTCCAATAAAACATTCAAACGGCGGACGAGCTCATCGATTTGCTCTTCAGTTTTGCCGTGGCTAAGCATTCCACCTTCCAGCGTTTCCCATACAGCAGCATGGCAGCCGACGCAGTGCAGGCCTGCATTGGTGATTTCTTGAGAAAGCTTCTGAGCTTTGTAAGGGAACATGCCCAAAATTTCTTCGATGGTCATTTGACGGCTAATTTTTTTTGCTGACTCGTTAGATTTTTTTGGAGCCGAACAGCAAGAATCGCCATGTGAATGAGAATGAGAATGAGAATGCTCATGCGAATGGTCTTTGTGGCTATGAGAGCCGCAGCAAGAAGAGTGTGAATGAGAATGAGAATGCTCTTCTTCTTTTTTTGGACGTGAACAACAAGACATAATGCTTTCCTCTAGTAAAATTTTAGGCTGATGGAATTCAGTTTAAGATAAGATTCATTAAAAAGAAACGCGTACGTTCCCTTTCTTAATACGGCATTGACAGGCCAAACGCTCATGGCAAGTGCCTTCGCCAAGGAAATCTTCTTCTTCTTTTGTCGGAGCAGATAAGTTCTCTTTTCCCTCTTTTACTTCAATGACGCATGTGCCGCATACACCTTCCGTACAGGCAAATGGAACACCAGCTTCTTCGCACGCTTCAGCAATGGGAGAATCATCTGGTAATTCGACTTCTTCTTCATTATGATCAAAAATTAATTTAGCCATGAACCTTAACTCCTAACAATCAATAATAGTTTCTTAAAGAATTCATTTTGAATAGTTTAATTGTGATAAATTATCGTTTAATTTTATTATAAAATCAAGAGTTTTTTATTATTCCTCGCTCTGGAGTAAGAGAAAGAGCCTCCTATTTAATGAAAGAAAAAGAGCAGTCCCTTGCTTCTTTGTAAAAGTCCTTTATGGACTGTTCCTTTAATGCAATCGATTAAAATCCGTGTCTGAAGAGAAACGCATTAGGCGCTGTTTCATCCGATGAGAAGAGAGGCGAAATCGAACAAAGGAGATAAATCTAATGGGTTTTGCTTGCTTTGATGAGCTTGCAGATCGTCTTTTGAAAAATCTAGAGGATTTCTAGTTGTTACATCAAATTGAGACCTTAATTCCTCGTTTGAATAGATAAAGTTAGCAAAGTTTTCCCAGAAATGGGCTAAATCAACTTCGCAAGAGCAATATCGCAAACTTTTGCCATATAAGACATCTTCGGCATTATGTTGAGTTTTTAATTTTAGGAGAGTGTAATTATCTTGTTTGCGGTTATAGCCATAGCAGTCTTGATAGGTGATTGGCTCTCCTGTTCTACAATAAAGATTCTGTAGATTATTCAAAAAATGCAGTAGCTGCGCTTCAGTCCAAGCGTCTTCCCCTGATTCCCCGTTCCTGCGCTTGTTGATCTCTTCTATTAATGTGGCTTGCATAATCCAAGATTGATAGCGCCTAAAAAGCATGTGATGCGTCTTCGGGCAAAGAAATTGTTCGATGATAAAAATGTGATCATAAGCGCGATCTTCTTTAATCCCTATGCAATAGACAAAAGACTTTTTTCCGCTTATTTTTGCTTTATTTTCTTTTATTTCCTTTCGGAGAGAATCCATCGTTTTAATATTAAAGTCATAATTACAATTTACGAAACAATCTTTAAGATTAGCAATAATCTCTTCGGAATTATGTTTCTCTAAAATGGGTTTGATGAGGGGTTGAATATGCTTTATGAAGCTATGCATATGGGGATTAGAACGGATATACTGTTCCTTTTTTAGTCCTTTTTCATCATTTAATGGATTGATTTGATGAATGACAGCGCTGTGAAAGAGATTGGAGATTCTCAACGTCCATTCAGTCTTATCAGGAAGAAGGAAGTCAATTTTGTACTCTACATCGGAATTTAAAAGCGCCATGATTTTTTTTGCCTTTTTTTCTCCCAAAAAAATAAGGGATAAAGCAGCGGTACTATTAATACAGGAGGTCGTGAGTTTTTCCGGAGTTTGATCGAAATGAAAGCTAGGCTCATAAATTTTATTCAAAGCGACTGTATAAAATAATGGACTATGATTCAAAGCGATGTATCGAATCACTTGAAAAGGCATAAGAGGTTTGGAAAGAGGGGAAGGAGGAATAGAAAAAATCTGCGAAGAAAGAGCGCGAATGAAAGAATCCAATTGCTTTTCTGATTGGGAAGGAGAAGACGGGGGGGAAGGATGACGTGGAGTTGCTACCCTTGGAGAGTAAAATAAATTTAAAATAAAATTCATGGTTTAAGGCCTTTGTCGCTTTTTAACCTGAGCTTGGAGATTAATCAATATCTTTTCGCATAATTATCCCTATTAAAAGCCGGGATGCAGAAAAATGGGATAAGGGGCGGTTCATCCGATCAAAATAGGGTAAGAAGCGGACAAAAGAGGGAAGTCTGTTGGTGCTTCAAACTGCGCTCTTAAGTCTTCATTTGCATAGATAAAGGCAGCAAAATTCTCCCAGAAATGCATTAAATCGACTTCTGAAGAGCAATAACGCAAGCTTTTACCATATAAGACATTTTCCTTCTTATCTTGGGAGATAAATCTTAGAAGGGTATAATCATCTTTTTCGCGTTTATAGCCGTAGCATTCCTGATAGGTGACCGGCTCTTGTGTTCTGCAGTAAAGCTTTTCTAGATTAGTCAAAAAATCCAATAACTGCTCTGACGTCCATGTCCCCTCTCCGGAATCCCCATAGCGCCGCTTATTCATCTCTTCCATTAATGTGGCCTGCAGAATCCACGATTGATAGAGCCTAAAAAGGAGGCGGTGCGTCTTTTGGCAAACGAATTGTTCAAGAATAAAAACATGATCAAAGCCTAAGCCCTCTTTAATGCCGATGCAATAAATAAAAGATTTTTCTGTGCTTACCTTTAGACAATTTTCTCTTATTTCTTCACGCAGGGAATCTATCGTTTTAATATTAAAATCGTAATCACAATTCGCTAGGTAGCTTTTAAGATCGGCAATGATCTCGCCAGAATGATTTTTCTCTAAAATGGGGGTGACGATCGGACGAATATAATCTGCAAAATCTTGCATGTTATGATGGGTGTATTCTTGTTCTTTTTGTTTCTGCTCTTCATCCTTTAGCTGATTTATCTGATGCACAATAGCGCTGTAAAAGAGATTAGAGATGCGAAAAGTCCATTGACTGTTATTAGGCAGGGAAAAAAATATGCAATCAGCTACATTGCGGTTTAAAAGATTCATAAGCTGTTTTGCCTTCCGTTCTCCCAAGAAAACAAGAGCTAAAACAGCAGCACTATTAACGCAGGAGGTGGTGAGTTTGTCCGGAGTGCGATCGAAAGCATCCTTTTGATCATAGATTCTATTCAGAGCGATCTTATAAAATAAGGGAGTATGATTCGATGCTAGATGGCGAATGACTTGAAAAGGCATGAAAGGCCTAGAAGAGGGAGAGGAAGAGAAATTAGAAAAAATACGAGAAGAAAGAGAGCGAATGAACGTATCAGCTTGGTTTTCTGATTGGGAACGACACGGAATCTCCGAATGAGGAGAAATAGCTAAACGGAAAGAAAAGAATAAATTTAAAATAGCGCCCATCATTTAATACTTTTGTCATTTATTTGATTTGAATAAATATCTTCACCTTTAAAAGATTGATCTATTGCGAATAGGCAATTTTTTCTATTAGAAGCTGTCGCCAATTTTATAGCCTAGATTCGAAAATAATTTTGACTGTAGATAGTTGATTATTCGGTAATAATCTATTATAAAATGGCTCGTTGAGAAATAGATAAGATAATATATTTGTCTTTTTAGTTTAAGTTAATTCAGAGAATATTTCTTGGGAATACTAACGCTTAACAAGCAAACAGATGTAAAAACAGGTATGAGGGATAGAGAGGCCCTTCATTGATAGGAAGGGCCTTTAAAAGGCTTTTTATTGCTCTTGTGTTGATTGCAAATTGATAGACGTCATCATATCAAGAAGGGTATGCATGGTTTTCGCTTCTTCTGATTGTTCAATCGATAAAGGAGAAGAGCGGCCGACAGGTATAGATTCTGGTTCTATTTTGCGCATTTTTTGATTGTAAAGCTTAACTTCTGTTAATAGATCTTGGATTTCTTCTATGGAAAGAAGGTAAGATATCTCTCCTTTTTTATAAACAATTTGCTTTTCTAAATTGAGAAGTCTTTGCTCCAATTTTTTTTCTAATCGTTCATGGCTCTCTATCAGCTGTAAGATCGTTATAGCTAAATCCCGCGGATTCTTTACCATTTTATCGACATATTTATAAATATGTTGTGCCTGAGAATAAAAAGTTTCTAACGAAGGATAACCAAAGACCGGAAAAAAAGGTGAGGCAGATGAAAAGTCTTCAGTAGCAAGGGCATCCTCTAATTTTTTGTGCAATTCCAATAATTTTCTTTTAAATTCTTTGAAATTAGCGTGGATCATCTGTAATTCATTTCTCTTAACGCCAACTTTAATGAGCGTATCTGTCAAATTTTTACGCTCGCTTAAATGGTGGTTAAGAATAAGCTCTACTCTCTTTCCAAGAGGAATCGTTGAGGAAAAGCGGATTGGTTTCTCTGCCGCTAAGCTAAAAGGATGGGCAATTTTTGCATGTCTAATATTTTCGATCTTCCGATCTTTTGGACGTGTTCTTTGGAGGATGCTTTTAGATGGTACAGCAATAGGTGCTGAAAGATAAGGTAGACAAGAAGGGCCAGATAGATTAACGGAAGGTTGCATAAACACCTCTATATTTAATTTTAGATAAGTTTAATTATAACATAAGCTAAAGAGAAGGTGACAAACTGTAATTAAATAAAATTAATTTGTAAATTTGTAAAATAATATTTAATTTTAAGGACTGCAATAAATTAGATGGCTAAATCAATATCTCATTGATATAGCCTATGGAATCTACCTGCCTGTTTTCGAAGGTTTTAATCCCTTAAACAAGGACTTTTAAAAATAAAATTAAGGGGAGAGACGATAATGCCGGGCCATTAGACAGATAAATTTTTTGAAGCGTCTTCATTTTACTGATTTCTTCAGATAGGCTTGTCAGTTTGGTGTGAGAGACATGGAGTTCTTCTAAGCGAAGAAGTTGGGTAATTGTCGAAGGTAAATTCTCGAGGGGATTATGAGAAACGTTTAGCGTTCTCAAAAGAGCGAGTTGGCTAATTTCAGAAGGTAAACGGGTGATTAAATTATTGGCGATATCAAGCTCTTCCAAATGCGCTAAACCGCCTATTTCCGATGGAATGGCCTTTAGTTGATTATCGGAAGCATATAATTGTTTCAGAAGCGTTAGCCTGCCTATTTCAAAGGGTAGGCTTGTTAGTTGATTACCGTAAATATTCAATTCTTCTAAACAGGCCAGTCCGGCCATTTCAGCAGGCAAGCGCATTAATTGGTTATTAGACACATCGCATTCTTGCAAAAGAGTTAAGCCCCTTATTTCAGGAGGCAAGCTGCCGAGCTGATTATCAGCAGCATAAAAGCGCCGTAAAAAAGTTAATTTGCCGATCTCAGAAGGAAGGCTTGCCAAGTGATTCTCAGATATTTCCAATTCTACCAGATGAGTGAAGAGGCGAATTTCAGGGGGCAAGCTTGTTAGGCCGCACTTAAACAGGACGAGCAGGGGAATTTGGTTTAACAAGTGAGAATGCTTTTCCATCCACTTTCTAATTTGATCGGCTTGCTGGGTAAGGGGAACGGGATCTAAAGACACCAAACAATTTAAATACTCCTCTCTGTCCGCTAGGGGAATCGCTTTGAAGAAGGTGACTAGATCTTGATTCTTTCTTGTTTCAATCCATTCGCACATCACAAGCAATCTGTCAGGCGCGTAAATGCAATGATCGTATTTAACTCGCGTTTCCTTTAATTTTTCTAGTCCGCCCCCTATTTTTTTGGCTTCTGCAGCAATGCGTTGAACAATGAAATTAACTCTGGCAGCCCAATCTAACGCTATTTTGTTTCCATTTACCCTGTCAGGATAGGACTCTCTGGCTTGTTGAATGAAGGCGCTTAAAAGCGTACTTTGGTCTTGCCTCTTCTCTAATTCCTCAAAAATTTGATAGAAAGCAGCCTGATTGAGGGGATGCCCATCTTGTTTACTTAGACGCAAAATCGTCTCTTGAGACGTTCCGCTAAAGGCTAAGATGAAATGGAAGACATCCTTTATTTGATTAAAGCTAATGGGCAAGCAAATCCGTTTGGCCGGCCTGTGTGTCTCTTGCGGATTTGATAAAAGTAGGCGAGCTGAAATTTCTGGGACAAGTTCATCTTGCTTTGAAAATTCCGCATAAGGCCGTTTGCGGGCGGATTGTTGAGGGGAAAGGGGTAAAAAATTCGACAGGGGAGGAAGCTGCCTAAAAGAGAGAAAATTTGTGTTCAAGTTCATGCTGGATTAAGTATGAGAAATAATAAAAATGCTTGTTTGCTAGAGATAGGCTTTAATAGCCCCCTTTTAGAAAGGCTCAATAAGAGACGGCCCATTTTATAAATAAGCCGATTCTTATGAATGCGAAGAATGAGGGCAAAATGCGCTTTTTCTGCGGCTCCATAAAATAAGGGCAAGGCCGCCGATGACAAAAGGAATACTGAGCCATTGGCCCATTTGTAAAGTCGATTGTTGAATAATGGATTCTTGAGTAGACTTCCAAAATTCTAGGATAAATCGGCTGCTAAAAATCAGCACAAAGAGCGAACCGACGAAAAAGCCGGTCCCTAATTGATCGCCTTTTTTCTTCCATAATCCATATAGCAGGAAAAAAGTCGCCAAATAGACGAGAGCTTCATAAATTTGAACGGGATGGCGCGGGGTCGGTAGGCTGCCGTCTGCCGGGTGGCCAAATACGACTGCCCAGGGAAGTGTGGTGGGAGTGCCTAAAATTTCTTGGTTCATAAAATTCCCCAAGCGGATAAAGCAGGCTGCCAACGCGCTTGGAATGGCGACAAAATCCAGCAATTTCAAGAAAGTCAGGCTTGGAACCCAGCGACGGATATAGAGAATATACAAATAAAGGGAGAGCATGACGCCTGCCACGCCTCCATGGCTGGCCAGTCCGCCTCGCCAGACTTGGATAATTTCCAAGGGATGCTCTTTGAAATAGGGCCAATCATAAAAAAATACAGCTCCCAAACGGGCGCCTACCAATGTGCCTGTCACAATGAACCAGCACAGACGATCGGCTAAGAAGTAGCTCGTTTGTTTTGCCGTTGCAAGGGCGCCGGGCAATGCCTGCTCTAGATCTTCTCGTTGAATTTGCTCATCTTGCAAAACCTGATTGATGCTTTGCAAAATGGCGGCTTTAAGCGTGTTGTCTGCAGGTGCTGAATCCGATTGCTCTAATTGCCGGCAAGCTTGGGAAGGAAGCTGCTGCATGAGCCGTCGAATAAGCGTATTTGAAGAAGAGGAGCACAGATGATTGAGAAGCAAGGGCCAGCTGATGACGTCGATTTCTGAAATATGCTTAGATTGGCGAAGAAAACGGGCAAGAATGGGATTGATGATGAAATAACCGAGGATAAAGCCGGTCACAAAGAGAATGCCATACCAAACAACGGGACGGTCAATGAAAGGGACCGTAAAAGCTTCTCGAGGTGGGTTCCAGTAAAGCCAGGCGAGCCAGTTCCATCCTTGCATGCGAAAGCCCTTGGTTAGCTGATAAAATAAAAAAACCCTATCTCCGTTACCAAAGATAGGGCGATCGGAGCAGAGGGATTCGAACCCCCGACCTACTGCTCCCAAAGCAGCCGCGCTAGCCAAGCTGCGCTATGCTCCGATTCTCTCGAAAAGAGAATAAAAAATTACCATATTTAGGAATTTTCCGCCAAACAAAATGTTTCAGAAAATTAATTTTTTTTCTAAACCTCTGTCGCATAAATGACAGCGATCAATAAAGGTAATAATCGGGTTTATAAGGGCCTTCTATATTGACATCTAGATAAGCGGCCTGTTCAGGTGTAAGAGTGGTTAAGTGGACGCTTAATTGGCCCAGATGCAGGCGAGCGACCTTCTCATCCAAAATTTTGGGCAGCCGATAGACGCCAATTTTGTAGCGGTCATAATTATTCCATAGCTCAATTTGCGCCAGGACTTGATTGGAAAAGGAATTGGACATGACAAAAGAAGGATGTCCTTTTGCACATCCAAGATTGACTAAGCGACCTTGAGCCAGCAGGATAAGGCTTTTGGATCCGTCTTTCCATTGAAAGCGGTCTACTTGCGGTTTAATGGGAATTTCTTCAATATTTGAATTATTCTTGAGCCAGGCGACATCGATTTCGCAATCGAAATGGCCAATATTGCATAGAATGGCGCCATCCTTCATGTGTTCCATATGTTTGCCGACAATAATATCGATGCATCCGGTGGCCGTGACAAAAATATCGCCGATAGGCGCGGCTTCGTCCATTGTCTTGACTTCAAATCCTTCCATGGCGGCTTGGTAGGCACAAATAGGGTCTACTTCGCAAATAATGATGCGAGCGCCCAGTGCTGATAAAGAGGCGGCCGAGCCTTTGCCCACATCTCCATATCCTGCTATGACAGCGACTTTGCCTGCTATCATGACATCGGTAGCCCGCTTGATCCCATCGAGGAGGGATTCGCGGCATCCATATAAATTGTCAAATTTGGATTTAGTTACCGAATCGTTCACATTAATGGCAGGAGCGCCTAATGATCCTTGCCTTTCGCGGCGCACCAAGGCGCGCACGCCTGTCGTTGTTTCTTCGGAAATTCCCTTGATACCGGCAAGCAGCTCGGAATGCTTTTCATGCACAATCTGAGTGAGGTCGCCGCCATCATCTAGGATCATATTAAGGGGACGGTCGCCAAAGAATAGGGTTTGCTCAATGCACCATTCATATTCCTCTAGAGACATGCCTTTCCAGGCAAAAACGGGAACGCCTTTGGCAGCCATGGCCGCGGCGGCTTGGTCCTGTGTAGAATAAATATTGCAAGACGACCAACGCACCTCTGCCCCTAAAGCCAAAAGCGTTTCAATCAGGACAGCCGTTTGGATCGTCATATGCAGGCAGCCGGCGATTCTTGCGCCAGCCAAAGGTTTGGAGTCTGCAAATTCACGGCGAAGGGCCATTAAGCCCGGCATTTCTTTCTCCGCCAGTTCAATTTCGCGGCGTCCAAGTAGAGCGAGTTCCGCTCCTTCAGGAGAGTCGATTGCCAAATCGCGGGCAATGCGGTAATCCTGTTTCATGACGCCTCCTAAGCTGGGCTGTTTGAATTGATAGGTCTTTCCTTCACGATCCGAGCCGGCTGATTTGCTGCTTTGATTGGAGGAAAAGGAATGGTTTTTATTCATAAGAAAGCCTCTGACTTTATTAGTTAGGAAGAAAATAGGGATCTAAGGGCCATTTTTGCTAAATAAACAATAGGAAGGAGGGAGGCCTCTTTGTCCTCATTTTCTTGTTGGGGCCTTTGTGTCTGCCGCGGCTCTGGATTGATAACAAATAGACGCCCATTCTGTGGGCTTGCAGAGCGAGGGATATCTTTTTTATCCGGAAATTTATTTTTTAGAAGATTCAAAAGGCAGAGAACACGAAGATAGTGTTTTATTTTCTGAGTTGAAGGATCAGACTTTCTAAAATAATTTGTGCAAGCAAACCAGGCAGAAGCTGCTTTATTGGGATTAAAAGCATAAAAGCTCAATCCCGTATGAAAGAGAATGAGGCCAAGCAAACACGCATCTCCGCGCTGAATTATTTTATAGAAGCGCGAAGACTTGACAAGTGCGCAAGAGCCTATAGTAAGCGCCCCTACGCCAATACAGGTATTGGCTATAACAAAAATTTTGCGCTCGTCCTCATCCTCATTGCCAGGTGCCTTTCTAGTTTGGTGAGTTGATGCGTTCAGCTGAGAGAATTCTAGTCGGCTGCCTGATAAACTTGCTTGCATGTCTTTCTCCGCATTTATTTTGTTGATAAAGTTGGTTTAAAAAATAAATTAGTACGGTTGAGGCTTCATATATCATACTTTGATTATTGTCACAAAAGGAAGGATCGGCAAAAGTTTGTTAAAAACTCTTCTAATGGCTTGAATTCAAGTTATAAGGAGAAAATAATCTCAAATATAGCACAAGGAAGGCGGCAAGAAAGAATCGAAAGAAGGATGGCCGGCTTAAGCTTGCAGTTTTTTTAGAATGGCATGCCAAGCTCCGGTAATTTCCCGGTCATCTTGATCGAGCGCTTTTTGAATGTGCTTGACACTAGACATGACAGTGGAGTGGTCGCGAAAAAAAAGATCGCCAATTTTCATGAATGGCATTTTGAGCTGCTCGCGGCATAGATGCATGGCCAACTGGCGCGGCAGAGCGCAATCCCTTGTTTGTGCTTTACCCAAAATATCCTCTGTTCGGATGCCATACTGTTCGGCCACTGCTTGAATGATCTTAGCCGGAGTGATTGCCGATTTCACCTCCTCATCAACCAAATCCGCCAGAAGTGTTTTAGCAGCTGTAGTGGTCAAAGAAGAAAGCGTGTTTTTTGAATCCAAGTGCAAACGCAAGACTAGCGCTTCAAGGGCTTTGATCAGCGTTTTGGGATTGCTGGTAAATGTCTCCAAAAGGAAATCGGCAATTTTTGTGGGGAGTGGAAAATGTAAAGCTTGCGCTTTCGTATTTAATAAAAGCCGCATATCTTCGGTTTTAAGAGGTTTGAGGGGAAGAACGATCCCCCATTCAAAACGGCTGACCAGGCGAGGCTCTATCAATTGAAGCTCTTGCGGCGCACAATTGGCGCTCAAAATGATCTGCTTGCCTTCCAGATGCAAAGTGTTAAAGGTGTGGAAGAACTCTTCTTGTGTAGCTCCTTTGCGTGAAAAGACATGGACGTCGTCAACGAGCAAAACATCTATATTGCGATAAGCTTGGCGAAATACGCTCATCTCTCCAGCCCGTATTGCCGTGACAACATGGTCTGTAAATGTTTCTGCACGGACATAAATAATTTTTAAGCCTTGCGCGCGCAGGGTGTGGGCAAGGCTCATTAACAAATGCGTTTTTCCCGTTCCCCCTCCTCCATAAAGATAAATAGGATTGAATGTGCCTAGCTGGGCTGTATGAGTTTGAGGGGAAAGACCGGCAATTTCTAGAAAAAGCTTATGTGCCAGTGTATTTTCTTCGCTGACAATAAAGTATTGAAAGAGGCAAAGAGGATCCAGATCGTCAAAAGTCAGCTGAAAAGGAGACGTGCTTTCTTTAATTTTGGCTTTTAACTTCGCTTTCTTAGCGGCTTGAGGAGAATTGGCGATTGATAAGTGGATCTTGATCCGCTTGTTATTCCCGTTGACAAGCTTCGATTGGGCTTTGCCGCGTATATGTTCCTCAAACCAAAGGGCTTGGAAGGAATCTTTGGCTTCTAAATAAAGGTTGCAAGCATCAAAGCGCTGGATTTTTAAACTTCTCAGCCATTTTTGTACCGTTTCCGTTCCTAATTCAGCTTCTTGCAGTTGCAAAAATTGTTCCCAAGCTTGCATGCGTGCCCACTTTGCTATCTTGATTCAATGGCTATCCAAACAAGTGCCGAGCTGAGTATAATCGACGGGCGCATGCAAGTCAAAGCTAAAGAGACTTGCATACGCCCATTCTATTATTTCGTTCGTGCTTTCTTAGAAGGCTGCGGTGAAGCCGCCTCGGTAGGGCGGGCTTGCATTTTCTTTGTCGTATACCACTGTTGGAGGATGCCTAATAACATGGAAAATAGCCAATAAATATTCAATCCAGATGGGAAGTTATAAAACATAACGGCGAATACGGCGGCCATCATGGTTCCCATTGTACGCTGCTGGCGCTGCTGGTCTGTCATCAGCTTTGGATCTTTGGGAGCTGTAGACATCAAGCGTTGCTGCAAAAACATGACTAATCCTAATAGGATCGGCAATAGATGGAATTCCGTGCCAATAAAGAAAATAGGACGGCTCCAGCTGAATAACACATCAGGGGCTGTCAAATCATCAATCCAACCGGGAATGAAAGAGGCTCCACGAAGGGCAAAGCTTGACTTTAAGAGATCGAACATTCCAATTAAAAAGGGCATTTGGATAAGCAAGGGCAAGCAGCCGGAGGCCGGATTGACTCCACGTTCTCTATAAAGAGCCATGATTTCCATTTGCGCCTTCTTGGGGTCTTTTTTATACTTTTCCTGCAAGGCCGATACTTCCGGACTGATCTGCTGCATGCGGATCATGGACTTTGTCGACCACGTGTTAAGCGGATAAAGCATTAAGCGCAAGCTGATGGTCAATAACATGATCGATAAAGCCCATGAACCCGTTATATAATGGAAAAAGTTCATGAGAACGAGCAAAAATTTGGCAAACGGCTCCGAAATGAAAGTAAACCAGCCATGCATCGTCTGGCAGGCGATGTAATCGGGATTATAGCCTGTGGCTGGATCAGAATACTTCTTATCGATCGCTTTGAGGATGTCGCTATCGAAAGGCCCGGCAAAAAAGCGGAAGGTCATTGTTCCGCCTTGCGACTTCAAGGGTAGCAAAGTCATGTATCCAGGCATATCTGCCGCTTTATAGCGTTGGTATTCTTCATCAATCTCTACCAGTCTTGAGGGAGCCGCATTGCCTGAAATGAATTGAACCCGATAGCCAGGATCAACTTCCTTAATAGGATCCATGATCATACCTAAGAAACCATTGGAATTGCAGATCCAATCAGGATAAGTGGACGTTACCGTTAAGGCATCTTTAGGCAGATCAATTTTCTCGACTTCAGCCTTCTGATTACGGGTAATGCGATATTTCAAAGAAGGGGTAGGAGCGCCGGAGATCCATTCCACTTCGGGAATGCCTGACGTCAACCATAATCCTCTTCCATCGCCTTCAATTTTAATCGTTAAATGAAGGCAATAAGGAGCTTCTTCCTTAGAGTCGCCAAAAGAGTAGGTCTTTGTAATGCGCCGGTGATTTTGGACGGCTTCAAAAGTAATCGAACGTTCATCAAAGTGCTTCACGTCAAAATTCAGTTCAGCAAGCTCAGGGTATTCGGATACAATATTAAGGGCGTAATATTGAGCGGGAATTTTGACGCTCTTAAAGGGAGGTTTCTCAATTAAATCCCGACGTAGTAAGGGATAATATCCACCCAGCTTTCCTTGCTCATGAAAAGTAAAAGAATCGGAATTCGAAGAAGACGGGGTATAATAAGGGTGGGCCGGAAAGTAAGCATTATAAGGATGATTCTTGACCATATCCCGGTCAAATTCAATTTCCCGCACAACGCTTTGTGGATTATCCTTGGTTTCAAAGGGAAGGTTGATCTCAGCTAAGGCGCCTCCGCGGCTAGAAAAAACGAACTGCTGATAAGCGTTTTCCAATACGTAAAATTTCTCTTCTGCTTTTTTGTTCGAAGGCTGGCTAGGCGTTTGGATAGGCTGTATATACTGTGCCAGTCCATTTGTATCTTGCAGGCGTACGAATTTTTGCTGCTCTGCTTCATAGAGTCCGACTGGCAGATAGCCTCGGTTCGTTTTTAAAAGAGCAATGGCCAAATAATGAGGAAAATGCTCTTTTGCGTGACCATTAAAAAAAGATAAATCATGGCGAGGAAGAGAAAAATGACCATCTGTATATTCTCCCAAAGTCACGCCAAAAGGATGGCGGGCATCTGGATGGAACGAGACTAATTGCAGATCATATCGCCCAAATTCCGGTAAGTGGCCAATCGGCATAGAAGCAGCCTCTTTTGAACTGGCTCCGTAAAGGGCAGGAGCGCCTACTCCTGGCTGATGATAAATCAGGGTATAGGCGATCAATTCATCATTAGAATCTAGTGCATAGATATGGGAAGGGAGATCATCTGTCCATGAAAGAGTAAGAATTTGATCGCCGTCTGCAATCCCCCCTGCTAAAAAGTTTTGTTTTTGCTCGTCGCTATACAGCTTGACGAGGGGAAGCATATCAGGATTTGCTGTTCGCTGGCCAATTTCTTCTTTAACTCGCTCCTCTTGCCGGGCTTTTTGAGCTTGTTGCTGAGCGAGCCATTCTTGTTTTGTCTGGGCGTTTTGCTGTTGAAAAAAGAGATTAAGTCCAAATAAAGTAAGAGAAAGAGCTACTACAAACAGGATCGTGCGTTTATCCATGAGCCAATTTACCTTTAAAGTGTTAAAATCAAACATTAAAAGGAATAAATTACCATATTAACGATGAAAGTGACAAGAAAAATGGCGCATTCTGAAGATTTGGTAAAGTTTAAAAAATAGCTGACTTTTATAAAAAATAAGCAATGAGTTTTTTAATTGGCTTTATTTTGAAAAAATCTTCTCATTTGATCAAAAGATTGATATGCTAACGATTTTGTTTAAGAAATGTATTAAAACCGCTAATAGCCTAGATTCGAGAGGCTAATTTGAAATATAGGTCATTAGCGGTTTTAAGGCATTTTCTAAGAAAATGTCTCTAAAATTCATAAGTGTTTGCTAAAAGCAGGCTTTAGGCTTCCAAAAAAGCAAAAACGCGTTTAAAGCAAATATTGATCAATTTAGGGACGCTTGTTAAAGCACGGTCATTTAAACCTTAAAGAAGGGGCTAATATGAATTTAAATGGTTTTTCACATTCCTCCCTAACTATCGATCATGGTAAACAAAATTTATTATTAGAGCCAGAAGACGTCAATCAGCAGACAGATGAAGGGAGTATCATTGAAGAAAAAAAAATTACTGAAACGCTTGGTGGCTGGGTTCGCGTCCTTAATCAAAGCTTGTCGGAACTAGATTTTTTTCATTATGAAAATTCAACGGAAAAAGGGATTATTACTCGCATAGCTTTGTATATTTGTCCTGAAGCATTTGCCCATATTAGAAAAACCTATCTTTGCCTAAGTTGCAAAAAAGGCCATGCTGACCGATTAAAAAATCTATTGGCAGAACATTATAAAAAAGAAGCCATGGTTGAAAGAAATACAATATATTCGGGTATAGGGGAAGTAAGTTTTTTTCTAGAACGAACGTATCAAGACTTTACTTTACAAGGCTCTAAAGAGGAGTTTAATACCTTTTTAACAATCATTTCCAATGTGGCCTTGATCGGAGATGACGCTATCCCGGGTGATGTGGAAAAGCAATTAAAGGGTAAGCTTGGCTTTTCTCTTAAGAGTGATTCATCCATCTTTTGAAAAAAAAGGTTGAGATGGGAAGAAATTTGAAAATAATTTTTAGACTAACTATTTTCGGCAGAAAGATAAGACATAGAGGAAGAGCATGGAACCGCGCATTTTAGGGGATTACAACATTATCAAGCCAATTGGACAAGGAACTTTAGGGACCGTTTTCTTGGCAGAGCACCGTTTCATGAAGCGCCAATATGTATTAAAGGTTCTGCCTGAAGAACTGGCTTCCGACCGGAGCTTTATCCAGCGCTTTGAGGAAGATGTGGGAGCATTGGCTGCATTGGATCATCCCAATATCGTTAAGGTCTACAATATTTCTTTCGCCCAAGGAATTTATTTTCTTGTGACTGATTGCATTGTCGATGAGTTGGGCGAGACGACCAACTTGGCCCAATACATAATGGGACTTGGCCGTCCGCTGGAAGAGGAGGAGATTTTTTATTTATTAAAGCGCATTGCCGATCCGCTTGATTATGCACATGCCAAGAAGGTGGGAAATAGAGAGCTTGTCCATCGCAGCCTAAAGCTTAATAATATTCTCATTGGAAAAAGAAAACAAGGACTAGACGTTTACTTGTCCGATTTTGGGCTTATGCGGATTATTGGGCCAGGAGCTGTTCTAACTAGAACATATAAAAATGTTGCTGAGGCTTTGGGGATTGGACTCCAAATTGTTGCGCAAAAAGCTGGGCAGGACCGTTATCCTAATCCTCCTCTGGATCAGCAAAAACTGATTCCTTTGCATACTTCATTTTTACAAAACTATGCCTTTCTCGCTCCGGAACAGAAGCGTTTAGATTCTCCTTATCCTGTTGACCATAAAGCCGATATTTATGCGTTTGGCGTGTTAACCTATTTCTTGCTTTTCAATGAATTGCCGGAAGGGATTTTTGAGATGCCGTCTGCTAGAAGGGGATGTCGCTATAACTGGGACAGTTTATTACGCCATTGTTTGCAGAATCATCCGTCCAAACGCCCCGACAGTTTAATGGAAGTCCTAGACTCTATTAAGCAACCAGAGAAAATTGCGGTGGCTAATGTAGGAATAGATTTTGTTGAAGAAAGAGCGGGCAATCTTGACGCGGCACCCATGAAAATTTTTAAAGAAGAGCCCAAGCAAACGCAAGAAGAACAGCTTCCTGTCCAAATGGCAGCAAAGTATGCTGTTGCAGCCGAGTCTGTGAATTTACAGCCAGTGGCAGCTCTTGCTAAGCCGGAGGAGGGCGTCCATCTGGAAGAAGAAGTGGCAGAAAAGACTTTAACGCCCGTCTTGCAGATGCCGCAACTAGAACGCCCTCAGCATGATTTAGATCCAGGCGCCATTTTTCAATCGACTGCGTCTGTTAAAGTATATAGCCCAGAGCGCAAAGATGTGACAAATGTCAAACCGATTCTGACTGATATGATCGTGATTCGGGGAGGATCATTTTATCGGGGAAGCCATGATGGAAATCGCGATGAAATGCCTCGCCATCAAGTCAACTTACCGAGCTTTGCGATTGATATTCATCCAGTTACAAACGAACAGTTTGTTCGTTTCTTAGAGGTGATGGGGGGAGAAAAAGATAGTAATCATAACGATATTATCCGGCTGCGCGATTCTCGCATTAAGCGCAGCGGCGGCAAGCTTAGTATAGAGTCCGGGTATGCGAAGCATCCTGTCGTAGGCGTGACATGGTATGGAGCGATCGCCTATGCGAAATGGGTAGGAAAACGGCTCCCAACCGAGGCTGAGTGGGAAATTGCGGCGCGTGGAGGGAGCGAGAATGTGCTTTATCCGACAGGGGATGATATTGAGAAAACACAAGCTAATTTCTTCAGCTCCGATACAACGGCTGTCATGAGCTATGCAGCAAATGGATATGGACTATACGATATGGCGGGAAATGTCTATGAATGGTGCCATGATTGGTATGGTTATAATTATTATGAAGTATCGATTCAGGAGCCTGAAAATCCTCCCGGGCCTCTGCAAGGAGTGTATCGCGTATTAAGAGGAGGGTGTTGGAAGAGCTTAAAAGAGGATTTGCGTTGCTCTAGAAGGCACCGGAATAATCCTGGCACGGTTAACGGAACGTATGGGTTCCGCTGTGCAACAGATGTTCAAATCTCGTAATTTTAGGCGGAAATGAAAAAAACAGCTCGTATTATTTTTGTCTGCATGGGAAATATTTGCCGCTCGCCTGCTGCCGAAGGGATTTTAAAGCATTTAGCTTCCCATCGTCCTTCGCTGGATATTTATGCCGAAAGTTGTGGAATAGGAGATTGGCATATCGGCCAAGCTCCTGACAGGCGTATCCAAGAGGCTTCGCGTGCGAGGGGGATTGTCCTGACAAGCCGGGCCCAGCAATTTCAAAAGTCTTTTTTGGACCACTTCGATTATATTCTAGCTGCAGATAAAGAAGTGTTGAAATTTCTTTATCATTACGCTAAAACACCCGAGCAAAAAGCGAAAATGTATTTAATGACAGAATTTAGCTCGACTTATCAAGGGCAGGAAGTCCCCGATCCTTACTACCAGTCAGGAGGCGCGTTTGAGCTTGTATTGGATATGTTAGAAGATTCTTGCGAAGGGTTGCTGAATCATATCGAAGAACTAGAAGAAAAGCGATCTTCGTGATTGTCAAATACTCCTTTTTCCGCTATGATTTTTCTTCTTCTATTCATCTAAAGTTTAGGTATTAAATGAAGTTGCTGTTATCCAAACCACGAGGCTTTTGTGCAGGGGTTGAAAGAGCCATTGAGACTGTTGAGAAAGCTTTGCTGCTTTGGGGCGCCCCCATTTATGTCAAACATGAAATTGTTCATAATCGGCATGTGGTACAAGAACTTAGAGATAAAGGCGCTATTTTTATTGAAGATGTGAATGATGTCCCTGTGGGGGCCCGCTTAATTTATTCTGCCCATGGTGTGTCTCCGGCCGTAAGAGAGCAAGCTAAAGCACGCCAGTTAATTGAAATTGATGCCACTTGCGGGTTGGTCACACGCGTCCATTCGGCAGTCAAGCGTTTTGCTTCGCAAGGCTATCAAATTGTCTTAATTGGGCATCGTCACCATGTCGAAATTATTGGAACAGCAGGGGAAGCGCCTGATGTGACCACCATTGTAGAATCTGTAGACGATGTGAAAAATCTTCAATTTTCAGAAAATGAAAAATTGTTTTATATTACGCAGACGACTCTTAGCTTGGATGATGTCAAAGAGATCACACAAGCCCTCATGGCTAAGTATCCTCATATTGAAACATTGCCCAGCTCCTCTATTTGTTATGCCACGACCAATCGTCAAATGGCATTAAGAGAAATTACAGACCAAACGGATTTGGTTTTAGTTGTTGGCGATCCGCAAAGCTCTAATTCTAATAGATTAAGAGAGGTTGCTTCTACAAGAGAAATTGAGTCGTATTTGATTAATGATGAAAAAGAAATCCAGCCGAGCTGGCTGATTGGAAAGCAAACTATTGGTTTGACAGCAGGGGCTTCTACTCCAGAAGAGATTGTACAAAAATGCATCCAACGTTTAATTGAGTTAGGAGTAGATGAAGTGGAAGATATTGTTTATACCCATGAGGATGTTGTCTTCCAATTACCAAAACCAATCGTGAATGCACGATTTAGTATTGCTTAATTCTAGAATTTATTGTTAGAGTGTATTTTATAAAGATCCCTGAACCATTAAAAATCATTGAGAGGACATATGCGCAAATTTATTTTGACACTTATGGCGTCTCTTCTAAGTTGTTCTGCTGTTTCTGCCTTCTGGCCAGAGGCAACAGATTCCTCATTGGAAGTCGGCGTTGGCTATCGTAGAGACCACTTGAAGTGGAAAACTCACGTAGATACTTTTGGATCTTCTTATTCTTCAGATGAAAGCGGCTCTGTTCCTTTTGGTTTAAGCTCGGATTTGAAGTGGAAAAATCTTCAAATTTGGCAAATCGAAGGACGCGGCAAGTACGTCACTTGCGATAACATCTATTTGAGAGCAAGTGGAGATTACGGTTGGATCTATCACGGCAAAAATACAGATTCTGATCATGTTCGTTTTGAGAGCGGCTCTCCTATCGAGTTTTCTCGTTCTCATGCCCGTACACGTGGTCATGTCTATGATGCCGATGTTGCTGTTGGATACCAATTTAAAATGTGTGATGATAGCTTATCTATCACACCATTAGTTGGTTATTCTTGGAAAGGGCAGCATTTAAGAGACCGCCATCTTAGAATAGACAGCGTATCTGATGGCAGCTATAGTGATGATATCGTTTTTGCTGCAGCGCCTAACGAAGCTCGCAGCAGCTATTATTCCTACAGCGACTATAGCTATGATTACAGCAGCTATAGCGACTACAGCTACAGCTACAGCGGTCGCTTACACAGCAAATACCATACACGTTGGAATGGACCATTTATTGGTTTCGATCTTGACTATCGTCTTATGTGCGATTGGACACTCTTCTTAGACTATGAATTCCACTGGGCATGCTACCATGCAAAAGCTCGTTGGAACTTGCGTCCTGATCTTCCAGATGGATTCCACCACCGTGCTAGAAATGCCTATGGTCATGTCGTTGATTTCGGTGTGAAGTGGGATTTCTGCGATTGCTGGACATTGGCTTTAAAAGGCAAATGGCAATATTTTGAAGCCCGTCGTGGACGCGATCGTGCTTTAATTGTTGATGATAGCTTTGGCGATGTCAAGACAAAATGCTACGTTTCTATCCCACTTAGAAAAATCGAATGGTGTTCTGGAAGCGTTTCTGTTGATTTAGGAATGGTATTCTAAGATAGCCCGTGCTAGCAATAAGCTAGCATGAGTGTGTTAAAGTTAAAGAGAAGAAGGTTTTCCTTCTTCTCTTTTTTTTTATCCGTGTTCCGAATGACAGTAGGAGCTCTAACATTTTAAAGCTTTGATTTTGTAGAGATATCACTTTATTCTTTTTTATATTCTTATTTTATTTAGTTTATTATCAATGCAAAATACAAGATAAATTAAATCGATATTTTTTAATTATTTTTTAATAAAAGATGTGATATTAAAAATAAATTTATCGTTATTTAGTTTACTTGCTTGCAATCAAGCATGAGGAATAAAGTTTTAAGAATTTTCTGTTTTTATATCCGTCAAAATTTAGCTTGTCATGCGCGTTAAATCATCTTTTATATAAACTGCAAGCTATCATTGAATCAAATGTGTGGCTGTTCCGATGAGGACGTTTTAATTCTGTTTTATTATATAATTTAAGTTCGGAATGACTAACTAAGAGCCAAATTTATGGCTAAAGTTATTACAACTCCCATCACTTTTAGTTCAAAGCCTAAATCTGTAACAGCATGAATCTTTTTTGGTAGAAGAGTTGACACTTGGCTAACCATTGTTTTGGTTGTTCTTCGAAAGCGTTTAAGGTTCTGCCAATCTTCAAATAAATGAGGCCTGCAGAAGTTGGTTTTACACTCTATTATGACTCCAATGCCTCGTTTTTAAGCTCTTCTTTCTTTTCATAATTTGTATCCTATTGACCGTCAAGTCGTAGAAATATTCTTTCTTGCTTGTGCTATAGCCTCTGCATGCTTCTCTTTCCTCAATCTGAATAGGGAGACATCCCTTAATTGGGAAGCTATCTGCCATACTTCTTTAGATAAGCCCAAAAACTGCCTCTGTTCATAAGCAAGATCATGCCGCGTTTGAGTATTAATTCCGTGCAATCTTGCATTTAACTGATGTTTACTTAGTCTTTTATCAATATGGCGGCTGCCTTTAAGGCTTTATGGGCTCTTTCAATATTGCCATAAAAAACCAGTTGTCACAAGGCTCGCAAGCCTGATTTCTGCGAGAGTCATTTTTACATTTGGTCAATCTTAATGATCTCTTCCTTTAAAAAATCATCGCAGAACTATAAAGGCTATCATTTGCCTTTCAGTCTTGGCTTCTCCCTTAATTATCTTTTTCGCGGTTGAAAATATTTTATGGTTGAGAGGCCTTTCTATTGTCTTAAAATCTATTTTAATTTCAATTGGTTATTCCGAGTCTTGTTTATATAATCTTTTGATTATTAGGTGTTTAAATTAATTGAAAAATAGGGTATAATAGGAATGAAATTGATTGAGGATTTGGTTGGGAAAAGGAGAATGCTTCGCTTAAAAGGTGTGAAAATAGAAGGCTTAAGAAAGCGAAGCGATAGGGGGCAGAATAGAGGGGGTAAGCCCTTTTAAAGGGAGATCTACCCTCTCGTCTGATTTAGATAGAACGGAAGTCAATTGGCTTAAGGATAATATCAGAATGGGACTATTGTTAATTAAAATCGCTAATAGTCTCTGGGGTTGAATGGCCTAAATTCCCCTTCTTTTCCCGTAGAGAAAAAATCATTTCAAGTATAGGGGCATCGGTTATTGACGATTCATTCTAATAGTCGATTAAAAAATTTAAAGATTTGAATATGTATCTGTTAAGGGAAGGGAGTTAGCTTGCTTTCCCCTCTTTAAGAGAGGTTGCTCTCTATTCTTTTTATGGTGGAAAGTGCTTAAATTTTAAGATAATTTGGATTTTAGCTGATTAAAAAGACAAGCGGAAAATATTTAAAATTAACGCGCATAAAAATGTTGTCTGGGAGACTTTTTTCTGCTATAATCCAGCTTAAATTTTTTTCTCTAAGTTCTTTTAATTTAAGGCAGATAAAACGTTGTGAGTAAATCCTATTCTCGCACGCCTAGGCATTATGATGGAACGCAATTGACGACTCATTGTATTAATGACGTGTTGCCAGCGGTTTTATCGAAAATTGGAGAGGCCTATCATCAAAGGCCGGATTTGATTTTGGCTATGTGGCCAGAAATTATTGGTCCTAAGCTTGCGGCTATGACGCAAGCCGTTTCTTTTGCAGATGGAATCCTTGTTGTGAAAGTTAAAAATTCTACTCTTCATAGTTTGTTGAGTCAAAATGACAAACCTCGCATTTTAAATCAACTTAGACAAAAGTTTCCTCAGGTTGAAATTAAAACCATTTCTTTTCGAATTGGCTGAGGAAAAAAAATCACTATTTAAGGTATTAGAATGTCTCAAGCTAAGATAAACTCAGATGAGTCCAAAACTCAAACGAAAGAATACAATGCTAGTTCGATTACGGTGCTAGAAGGTCTTCAGGCAGTCCGTGAAAGGCCTGGGATGTATATAGGCGATACAGGTGTCAATGGACTCCATCATTTGGTTTACGAAGTGGTAGACAATTGTATCGACGAAGCTATGGCTGGTTATTGTACTGCCATTGATGTCATTCTTCACAAGGATAATTCTGTCAGCATTGAAGATAATGGACGGGGAATTCCGGTTGAACGCCATGAAAAAGAATCGATTAAGCAAGGACGGGAAGTCTCTGCTTTGGAAGTAGTCATGACCATCTTGCATGCGGGAGGCAAGTTTGACAAGGATACTTACAAGGTGTCGGGCGGTTTGCATGGTGTCGGAGTATCTTGCGTAAATGCCTTGTCAAAGAAAATGACTGTACAGGTCTATAAGCAGGGAAAGATCTACGAGATAGAATTTTCTCAAGGTCGTGTCGTCCGTCCGGTCACTGTCATAGGAGAGACGACGAAACGCGGAACAAGAGTGTGGTTTTGGCCTGACGATGCAGTCATGGCGGTCACTGAATTTGACTATGATATTTTAGCTAAGCGTTTCCGAGAGTTGGCTTTCTTAAATAAGGGAATTAACATTTTCTTCCGAGATGAAAAGCATTCCGATAAAGAAGATGTGAATTTTTGTTATGAAGGGGGCTTGAGCTCTTTTGTCAGCTATTTGAATGAAAACAAAGAACCGCTTTTTCCTGCGCCTATTTATTTTCAAGGAACACGTCCTGGCGATGATGCGCCAATTGAGTTCGAAGTCGCCATGCAATGGAACGATGGTTATACGGAAACCATTTTTTCATATGTCAACAACATTCCGACACGCCAAGGCGGATCCCACCTGACAGGTTTTTCAACGGCACTAACGCGAGTATTGAATAATTACATTAAAAACCACAATCTTCTCAAAACCGATAAAATTTCCATTAGCGGAGAGGATATGCGGGAAGGCTTGACAGCTGTTATTTCTGTCAAAGTAGCCAATCCGCAGTTTGAAGGCCAGACAAAGCAGCGTTTAGGCAATAGCGATGTGGGATCGGTTGTTCAACAGATTGTCGGGGAAGAGCTGTCCATCTTTTTAGATGAAAATCCAGCTTTGGCAAAAATGATCGCTGATAAGGCAATCATAGCTGCCCAGGCGCGCGAAGCGGCACGCAAAGCGCGTGAGCTGACGCTGCGGAAATCAGCTTTAGACAGTGCCCGTTTGCCAGGTAAGCTAACAGATTGCCAGGAAAAGAATCCTGCGCTTTGCGAGATTTACATCGTCGAGGGGGATTCGGCCGGCGGCTCTGCCAAATCAGGGCGTGACAGGCGTTTTCAGGCCATTTTGCCCATTCGCGGTAAGATTTTGAATGTGGAAAAAGCGCGCCTGGAGAAAATCCTTCAAAATAATGAAGTGGGGACAATGGTTGCTGCGTTAGGATGTGGGATTGGAAAGGATGGTTTCAACCTAGACAAATTGCGCTACCATAAAGTCATTATCATGACTGACGCCGATGTGGACGGCTCGCATATCCGCACCCTTCTCTTGACTTTCTTTTATCGCCATATGCCGGCATTGGTGGAGAATAACTTCATTTATATTGCCCAGCCGCCTCTCTACCGTGTGACGCGCAAGAAAACAAGCCGTTATATTCATTCCGAGCGTGAAATGGACGATTATTTGCTTGAGCTTGGGCTAAGCGATATCCGCATCAAGCTGCCGGGCCAGCAAAGCGATTTGAGCCCTGAAGAGGTGAAAAAGCTTGTTGAAGGGATATTAGAAGTTGAAGATTTTATTTCGCGCATTGAACGCAAAGGCATTCCATTTAGAGAATTTCTGGCCCTTAGAAATGGCGCTGGCCAGCTGCCGCGCTTTCAAATGAATTTGGTGGATGGACCGCGCTTTGCTTATTCTGAAGACGAGTTTGTTGCTTTAAGACAGTCGGAAGAAGAAAGCCAAAGAAAGCGCCATCAAGAAACATTAGCTTCTATTCCTGAAGAAGAAATTACAGAAGAAATGCGCACTTTCAAGCCAGGACGCCTGCACTTTATCGAATTATATGAAGAAGGTGGATTGGAAGAAATGATCAATCGGCTTCATACTTATGGATTGGAGCTTAACAATTACTTAATCGGCAATAGCCATCAAATTGACGTAACAGAGGAAGGCGGAAAAATCCATCCTTTCCATACGTTGCGCGAATTAATCGAGTTCTTGAGAGAAAATGGACGCAAAGGCATTGAAATCCAGCGTTATAAAGGTTTGGGCGAGATGAACGCCGATCAGTTATGGGAGACGACGATGGATCCGGCTAAACGAACGCTGATCCAAGTCACCTTACCGGATGTCATCGCCGCCGACCATATGTTTACGATGCTAATGGGAGAAGATGTGCCTCCCCGACGAGCGTTTATCGAGCAGCATGCATTGTCAGTTAAAAATTTAGATATCTAAGGCAATAAAGAGAAGAAAGTTTACAAATAAGTAAGAAAAGCGGCTTAGGGTATACTTGCACGCTTGGATATCCGGAAAAAGAGGTTAATATGTCCTATACGAAAGACGAAATCATTGTTACGCGGAATGTGGAAGATGAAGTAAAGGATAGCTATTTGCGCTATTCCATGTCTGTAATTATTTCTCGCGCTCTTCCGGATGTGAGGGATGGTTTAAAGCCCTCCCAACGACGTATCCTATACGCCATGCGCCAGTTAAACCTGGGTCCAAATGGCAAGCACCGTAAGTGCGCCAAAATCTCGGGTGATACTTCCGGTGACTACCATCCGCATGGCGAGATGGTCATTTATCCTACTCTGGTCCGCATGGCCCAAAAATGGATAATGCGCTACAACCTGATTGACGGACAAGGAAACTTCGGTTCCGTCGATGGCGATCCTCCGGCTGCTATGCGTTATACGGAAGCCCGTTTAACGACAGCGGCTGTCCAATTAATGGACGATTTGGATAAAGATACTGTTGAAATGGCTCCTAACTATGACGAGACGAAAAAAGAGCCAACAGTTTTCCCTTCCAAATTTCCCAATTTGCTTTGCAACGGATCATCCGGTATTGCCGTTGGAATGGCGACCAATATTCCTCCTCATAATCTCAATGAACTTGTTAAGGCGACGCTGCTCTTATTGGATGATCCGACAACGAGCATAGACGAGATTATGAAGGTCATGCCTGGTCCTGATTTTCCAACAGGCGGCATTATTTGCGGCTACCGAGGCATTAAGGAAGCTTTTCATACAGGAAGAGGCAAGCTCATTTTACGGGGCTTGATCCGTATAGAAGAAAATGAAGACAATCCAGACAAGCAGCGGCTTGCCATCGACGAGATTCCCTACAATGTCAATAAGTCGCGCCTCATCGAGCAAATTGCAGAATTGATTAACAATAAGACCATTACTGGAATTTCGGACCTGCGCGATGAATCGGATAAGGATGGGATGCGTATTGTCGTTGAACTCAAGCGCGGCGAGGTTCCGGAAGTTATCATCAATCAGCTTTACAAATTCAGCGATCTCCAAATCACGTTTGGTTGCAATATGCTGGCTTTGGATAAAGGCCTGCCTCGCATAATGAATGTCAAACAGCTCATCGCCGCTTGGATCGAGCACCGCATCGATGTCGTTCGCCGCCGCACGCGCTTTGAATTGAACAAGGCCGAAGCGAGAGCGCATATTCTGGAAGGCTATTTAAAAGCGATTGACCATCTCGACGAAGTGGTTAGACTCATTCGCGCTAGCCAAAACCGCGATGAAGCACGTTCGCAATTGATGGAAAGGTTCCAATTTACAGAGCGTCAAGCAAATGCCATTTTAGACCTGCGCTTATACCAACTCACAGGCTTGGAGCGGGATAAAATCAACGAGGAATACCAAGATTTGCTGAAGAAAATTGAGTATTTCCGAGCGGTTTTGGCAAGCGAAGCGATGGTAAGGGGCATTATTAAAGATGAGCTGCTGGATATTCAGAAGAATCACAAATCTGAACGTCAAACGCGTATCATTGCCGCTGAAAGCGAAGTGAATATGGAAGACTTAATTGCCAATGAACCTGTTATTATCACAATTTCTCAAGATGATTACATCAAGAGAATGCCCGTTGATACATTCCGCGAACAGCGACGAGGCGGTCAAGGCGTGGCAGGGATGCAGCTGAAAAAAGAAGATGATATAATTAAGGGCTTGTATGTTGCCTCGACCCATGATCATCTGTTGATTTTTACCAATTTAGGACGATGCTATTGGCTGAAAGTCTGGCAAATTCCTGAAACGGGAAGAAAATCGAAGGGCAAGCCGCTTATCAATCTGCTGGAAGATTTAAGGCCTGAAGAGAAAATTGCTACAATCTTACGCGTTTCGGCCTTTGACGAAGAGTCGTGCATTCTCATGGCCACCAAGCGCGCAGTAGTCAAAAAATCGATGCTGACTGATTTTAGCAACCCGCGACGCAAAGGAATTTGGGCGCTGGATATTGACGAAGGCGACGAGGTTGTGGCAGCACGCCTTGTGAAGCCGCAGCAGCAAATCATGCTCTTTACCTATAAAGGAATGGCAGTCCGCTTTGATGAAAGCAATGTCCGTCCGATGGGCCGTATGGCGCGAGGGGTTAAGGGGGCGACTTTGCGCGATGAGAATGATTTCATTGTAGGCTGTGAAGTCGTCAATGGCGATGAATCCATTTTAGTTGTCTGCGAGAATGGTTTTGGCAAGCGGTCCCATGTCGAAGATTTCCGTCAGACCAACCGCGGAGGCGTAGGCGTTAGATCGATCATCACAAGCGAAAGGAACGGCAATGTGGTCGGAGCAATCTGTGTAACGGACAATGATGGCGTTGTGATGATGTCATCAACTGGGCAAACGGTCCGCATCCGCATGGCTGACTTGCGCGTCATGGGCCGTAATACACAAGGCGTCAAGCTTGTTAACTTGCGTGAGGGCGATTATTTGGTTGCTATCCAGAAATTAGAGGGAAGTGAAAACCAAGATATTGAAGAAAAGACTGTCGAGACGCCAAGCGCCGATGAAGCAACGGATGTCGATGCCGCTGAAGAAACCGCTGATTTATTAGAATAGCCCAAGAAATATATGTCATCCTTATCTAGAGGACATTTTATTACAATTGAAGGGGGAGAGGGATCCGGTAAGTCTACTCTTCTCAATCAATTGGCTGATTATTTTGTGCAGCAAGGTTACGAAGTGGTAAAAACTAGAGAACCTGGCGGATCGAAGCTTGGCGAAACCATTCGCAGCTTGGTCTTGCAACGCGATGCTTCTCTTCAAATCGGAGATCAAGCAGAGCTGCTTCTCTTTTTAGCAGCACGCTCCCAGCATATAGAAGAGTTGATCAAACCTGCCTTGCAAGCTGGAAAAATTGTTATTTGCGACCGCTTCAATGATTCAACGATTGCTTACCAGGGAGCTGCCCGCGGCCTAGATAGCAGGTATGTCCAACGATTTTGCCAATTAGTCTGTGGCGAGATCGAGCCAGAGCTTACGCTTTTTTTGGATGTTGATCCCGAGATAGGTCTAAAGAGGACGCAAAAGCTGGACAAAGAACAGGCGGGGAGTGGACAGCTTGATCGAATTGAATCGGAGAAGTTGGACTTCCACTTACGTGTACAAGAAGCTTTTCGAGCCGCCGCCAGGCGCGAACCATTTAGAATGTATTGCATCAATGCCAATCGGTCTCAAGCAGATGTATTCAAAGAGGCTGTCCGGGCCGTCGACGAGTTGATTATTCTTCCAACCAGGAAAGAAAGGACATGATCCCAACCAATTTCTCCGCTTTAGTGGGGAATGAGACGATCAAACGCTATCTTGCCCATATGGTAGAAAAAGGAGCGATTGGAAACTCTCTTTTATTTACGGGGCAAGAGGGGATCGGAAAAAGCCTGTTCGCCCAAGTCTTGGCTGCTATGGTAATCGGCTTAGATGATCCGCAAGGAACGCATCGCGCTAAAATTGAAAAAGGGCAGCACCCCGATATTCACGTCTACCGCCCAGAAGGCAAGCTCGGCTTGCATAGCATTCAGACGATGCGGCAATTGAGCGAAGAGGTCTATTTGCCTCCTTATGAGGCCAAATGGAAAGTTTTTATTGTTCATGAGGCGGATCGCATGCTGACCTATAGCGCTAATGCCTTATTAAAAACGTTTGAAGAACCGCCCCCCTGCACGCTTATCATTTTGCTCAGCCGCTCGCAATCGGCCTTGCTGCCAACTATTCTTTCGCGTTGCCGTATCTTGCAATTCCAAACGATTCCACAAGCAACCATAGAGCAATTCCTTATCGACCGCCATCAGATCGATCCTCAAGCGGCGAAAAACTCTGCCCACCTCTCGCAAGGATCAATAGGGCGCGCGATTCAATTGATCGAGCATGGAGGCGATACACTGCGAAGCTCGCTTCTCAATCTTCTCGCACAAGGCGCTTTTTCCTGCTATAAATCCTTAAGTGAAGCTGTGGGAGAGTTGACGGCGCAAATTGAAAAGTCTAGAAAGCAGGCAGAAGAAGCTGCAAAAGAAGAGTTATATAAAATTCCAGCAGACCAGTTATCGGCTTTGCAGCAGCATAGTTTGGAAAAGGAATTAGAAGGGTTGTCTACCATGGCTTTCATTCAAGAAACCCAAACCTTATTCAACCAGTTTCTCTCTTGGTACCGCGATTTGCATGTTCTTTATCACGGCGGGGCAAGGGGGTATTTAATCAATCCGGACTATGTCCCGGAACTAGAACAAATTGGACAAAGGGGAAACCTGCCAGCTATCGAGCAGGTACAAAAAATGATCGACGAAGCCCAACTGGCTCTTCAACGCTCGACTTCCCTACAGATCTGCCTGGAGAACTTGTTTTTGAAGTTGGGCTATCTTTGACGGGCAAAAGAACCTGACTCTGGACATAGATGGGCTGGCAGAAGCTGGCTTAAAGTGAATGGTCTGACCTAGGGCATGTCCCTAAATTCATAACAATCTAAATTCGAAATGAGTTTTTCTCTTATAGAAAGGATTTGAATCTAGGAAGACGCCTTAGTTTTTAGAATTTCAGATTAGTCAATTTAATCTTTATCGAAATAGTCTTCTTGGATTAAAGAGGTAAAATCTTCGGTATGCTTGGAAATAAGGACTTCCGGCTCTTCTGCCTTGGCTTCTTTCTCTCCATTATCGTCAAAATACTGTTCATTTTGAATATGGGAGGTCAGATTGCCTTCTTGTGTTAAGAGAGTGTTTGTTGGTTCTTGATTTTGCTCTTCCAGTATTTCAGGGGAAGAAGGTTCAGTTTCAGGCTGAATTGAAGGAGCGGTTAAACGATTGGCGATGGCTTGCGCAACGCCCAAATTGATCAATCCCCACAGCGCTCCTGCAACAACTTCTTCCGGCGTATGAAAGCGAAGGGCTGTTTTATGCAGCATCAAAGCATCAGAAGCAACGTAAAGGTAAAGAGCGGCTTTTTTTAAAAGAGAAGGCTTGTCTTCCCCTTCAGCGCTTGTCACTCCCTTAGCAAGGATTGCACTGCTGACAACTTTTGTCATGATATGCCCCGAAAGATCAAAGGCGACCAAGCCGGCCTTCATCATGGCTCCATGCATGCCCGCTGTTCCTAAGCTAAGCCCACAGGAAAGTAGATTAAAGGCGAGTTCTTTTTTATCCAATGATTTAGCGGCTCTTATTACTTTAACTTGGAAGGAATCGGAAGAAGAATCTTGATAAACTCTTTGAGCTAAATCAACGAAAATAGGGGCAGCTGGTAAAATATACGCACAATTTTTAATTTCTATTTGCTTCAATAAGTTAAGTCCTTGCAGAACGGAAAGTCCTGCCTTGCTTCCCGCCAATTGCTGTATGGTTCCAACAGTGGCGCCTAAAACGGGAATGCCGCCAGTAATCGCCCATTGCTTCTTCCAATTGCTTTTTCCTTCTTCGGCCTGGATAAACTCGACTCTCTCATCTTCCACTAGAATCCATTCTTCCCCGTCAAGATTGACAATCGTCTCAATAAGCGTCTGTAATTTTTCTTGATCGGTCAAAATCTCGGCAGCTTGCTCTTTCTGTTGATCGGGAATGATCTCCCATTCCGCTTCGTCTAAAGAAAAGCAAGACGCCTCGTCCATTAAAGCAAGCTGATTCAATGCCTCTTGTCCCGCCTCTGTTGTTTTATCTTTTAGCTCTACCTTTTGTTCAGAAGAAGATAAAGATGCGGAGAATAAAGGAGATAAAGAAGAAGAAACAGAAGAATTCATAAAAAACCTATATAATATAATTTATTTATAAAAATTATAAAATATCTTTATTAATTTATTATTAAGATGTGGTTTTGGTTTTTATTTAAAAATTAATTAAAACAATTATTTTAAATTCAAAATTTCTTAACAATTCTTTTAATTAAAATTAACGGTAAAAATTTATTATCCATAGAAATATATAATTATTTGGATAATATGAATATTAGTTTTGCTAGTCATCAAATTGAGTCTTTATTAATTAATCAAAATCAAACCAATGAAGTTTTAAATTCCAAATTTAAACTAATTAGATTCAAAGAAGAGCTCCAAAAGCAATTTAGCCAGCTTAGTGAAATCCGTTATGAATCGACTAGTTATCAGGAGCTTTTTTATTTATATCAAAATATTCGTCAGCTTAGGCTTCATAACACTCAGCCATCCGATCAATTGACTTTAATTGAATTAGAGGAATTGGTTGGAAAGAAAGTGTTGCAAAGCAAATCGGCTTATTTTGGAAATTCCCTTAGCTGTCTTAAAAGCGTTCAAGCTCAGCGTGAGAAACAGTGGGCATTTTTTCTAAATATCCTGGGCCGTGGATTTAGGATAAAAGAGCCCTTTAGTGCATATGAAAATCTCATTAAAAAAGGAATAAGCTGGCAGACATGTCGGAGCGACTTTAATGCTAAATTGAAAGAGCAATTAGAGGATGAGGATGCAAAAAGAGTTATGTCGGTGGTGGAACGCACGTATGCCATCTTTAGGCAAATCCATCTTCAAGAAGAAAAGCTTATTTTAGACTATATGTCCGAGGCTATCTATGAGATAGAGGAAAAATTTAGCGTTTGCCATGAGAAGATAGAAGACAAGCTTTTGACCGGTCTGAATGAGTATGTAGTGGCAGCAAAGAAAGATGCTGCTTTTAGGGATATTAGAAACTTTTTTAATTTTTCCAGGACTCAATCGAAGACAAAAGACCGCCAGGCTTATCTTTTGCAAGGCATATGCATAGGAGCGACACTCAATCACATCAAAAATCAGTTAGAGGGAGAAGAACAGGATTCGATAGGCATGCAAATTTCTCCACAGGCGCGCTTTTATCAAGCCTGCCATATCATCAATTTGACTTTTCTGGATGTTCTTAATCCTAAGTGGCAGAATTTTGTATTGCGAAAAGCTTTTTTAAATCACCAGTTGGCTGAAGCTTCCCATTCCGAAGCAAAGGCTTTAACCATTCAGAAAGAAGAACTGGATGCAAGGTTTGCTGAATTCGAAAGAGAGAGGGAGCTAAATGCTATGCAAGCCATGTTTCCTTCTTCTCTTATTGATCAGCTAGAAATCAAATTCGTAGAAATCATCGGCTTTAATGGGGCTTTAATTAAAAAGAAAATTTCTACGGAAGCGTTTATTACCGAGGCTTTAGATAGGCTTGTCGAGCAAAATAAAGATGGACAGGCTCATTTTATTTTAAATCTCGAAGATAGTGTGACAAAGCATGCGCCTGAACCGGAAAGTCAATTATCTTGGGAACAGGCTGAAGAGAGAGCGCTGGCAATTTTAGGTGCAGACAGTCCTCCTGAAGTGCAAAGGCGCGTGCAGGCTGCTCTGCTTGATCCTGCTTTAGGATCGGGCCATGCCGTTTATATATCCCTTTCGGCTGATTATTATGAATTTCAAGATCCCAATGTCTCCGATTACAAAGGGCTTAAATCTTCAAATTTAGAGAATTTTAAATTGATGCTGCTGGCTTGGTTCTCCCGATCTCCTTACCAGACAATCGCTGGCCTCTATCGCGTTTTGCCGAAGGAGAATGCGTCTTATTTAACTAAGCAATAGTTTAGAATTTTTATTGCTAATTCAATTTGTGTTGCGCTATAAGACTGCCCTTTATTCCTAAAGGGCAGTATAAAGATGCCAGCCACTATTCTTGATGCATCCGATTGGATATCCGGTGCCCTGATGAGTGCAGGGGACGGTTCCTTTTTGCTTGGATATGGTCCTTGCCGCCTTGCCGCGTCGCGGCAAGAGCTAGATCCCGGTAGACCGATCTTTTATTTTCCCGATTTCTTTTTGCGGAGCGCTGCTCCTTGGATTCAATATGAAAAGTCACTGAACTTAACCTGGCATCAATTGGACAATGAGCTAAAAGCGATGGCAGGGGAAGAGCCGCTCGAATGGATCGTTGGCCATCGCGAATTATTCCAAGAAACTTTTCAGAGGCTTCAAGAAGCCTTTCAAAATGGCCTTTTAGAAAAGGCTGTGCCTTATACTTTCGCGTATTCCTCTTCTTACATGTCACTGGCAAGGTTGCAAAGATCCTTAAAAGAAGCGTTAGCCTATCTTCAATCCCGTCCCGGCTGTTTGTATGGCTATTGGAACGAGGAGGGCGGCCTTTTAGGGGTCACCCCAGAGACTCTTTTTTTATATGATGAAGGGCAGAGCCATCTTGTCCGGACCATGGCTTTAGCGGGAACAAAAAAACAGCAAGAGAAGGAAGAGCTGCAACAAGACGATAAGGAAAAGCATGAGCATCAAGTTGTTGTTAAGGGGATTTGCGAAGCTTTAAAGCCTTTTGGACGCATTCAAGTTGGCGAGAGGCAGTTATTGCCATTTTCTACTTTAAATCATTTGCTGACGCCTATCGAGGTTTCTCTTACGCAGCCTTTTGACTTTGATCAACTGGTCAAAGCGCTGCATCCCACCCCAGCTCTTGGCGCTTTTCCTCGTTTGGAAGGAGGAAAATGGCTGGAAAATTACCAGAAGCAATTAGATAGAAAGTTCTATGGAGCTCCTTTTGGGGTAATCGATCCCATTCACAAGCGGGCCTCTTGCTTTGTGGGGATCCGCCAAGTGCAATGGTCTGATCAAGGGATGCGAATTGGAGCGGGCTGTGGAGTGGTGAAAGGAAGCCGTTGCGAACAGGAATGGAATGAGATTCTCTTAAAAATTCACTCTATTCGGCAGTGCCTGGCTCTATAAGAATCCAGACTAGTGCATTCAACGGCAGTCTTTAAAAAGCTGTCCTAAAACCGCTAATAACCTAAATTTGAGTCCTTTTCCTTCTAGGGCGAAAATAATCTCAACCATAGGTTATTATGAATTTTAAGAAATTCTCGGTAGTCCTAAACTGGTAGTGATTTTAAGACGTTAGTAAGCTAAAGTATTTGCTCTAATATAGGAGCAAATACATGAACATCGCTTGCCCTCAATGCAGTGCGCTTATCGCTCGGAAAAATGGTTATACCTCAAATGGCAAATAAAAATTTCAATGTCTCTCTTGTTTAAAACAATTTGTGGAAGATCCTCAAAACAAGATCATACCGGCAGATACTAAGGAAAGAATAAGGAGATCGCTTCTAGAAAAAGTTTCATTAGAAGGGATTTGCAGAATTTTTGATGTAAGCATGCCATGGTTGCTTGAATTTATGCAGCAGACTTTCACGGAACTGCCGGATCATTTGAATGCGAGCGTATTAGCAGAAAATGATGATTTCGAAGTCTTTGTTCTTGAGGCAGATGAAATGTGGAGCTTTGTAGGGAATAAGAAAAATGATCAGTGGCTATGGCTTGTCATGCATTCACAAACAAGACAAATTTTGGCTTTTCACGTTGGAAAGTGCGATAAAGCTTCCGCTGAAGCATTGATGAATAAGCTTTCGATAGAATTTAAAAAAAAGCCCACTTTTACACAGATAAGTTTGCAGCTTACTACGAAGTTATTCCATGGAAACAACATAGCCCGGTTGGAAAAGAATCCGGAAAGACAAGCTATATTGAGAGATTTAACTGCAACATTAGGCAACGATGCGCACGATTAGTCCGAAAAAACCTGTCATTTTCCAAGAAAATTGAAAACCATATAGGGCTTATTAAGATGTTTATTTGTGATTATAATGATAATTTGAAATCACTACCAGTTTAGGACTACCCGGATACGGAAATTCATCTATCTATTGATGGCGGAGGCGGAACAAGAGTTTTTTTTTAAACCTCTCCTTCTAAAATGGGAAAATACTTGAGCGAGAGAGCAAGGGAAATCATTATTGAAGGCTCAGGCCCGCTAGCCAGTGTTGTTTATGCGACAGGCTTGTCTGCTTTAGGGTTTTATAGCGGTGATCTAAATACTTGCCTCTCTTTGAATGGATTGGCGATAGGTCATCTAAGCAATCTGTTGGGCTATGCGGCCTTAGCAATGATCGGAAATAACTATACAGAAAATGGGCAGACAAATGACTTTGCTCAGCTAAGGAAATTAGGCATCCACCCCATTTTTCCCATTATGGGCATCTCATTAGTCGCTGTAAAGATTTTTAAGGACGCTTTGGAGTATGGATTAGGCCGCTAGAGCATAATAGGATAACTTTTTAAGAAAAAATATTAAATTCATACTAGCTTATAATTAGCAATTCGACAATAGTCCGTTAGCATGAAGTTAGCAGGGGAGATCATCCATGATAACCAGCTTTAAAAATTATTTTTCAGATTTTATTCCGCGCATAGAATGGGGAGCGTCTCCTTCTCCTAAAATGACACAAATTGTCCAAACGGTAGAGGGCATTTCCCAGCTGCCTGGAGCCTATCTCCATGAATTGGGACATGCTATAACTGCCAAACTTCTATATTCTGGAACAGAAACGGATATCCGTCTTTCTATTTGTGGAGGAGGAGCCACAGAACTAGTTAAAGGCTTTCCTTCTAAAATAGGAAACTGTCTAAATGAGAGAACACGGGAAATCCTCATTCAAGGCGCGGGTCCTTTCATGTCGCTCATTTATGCAACGAGTTTATCTACTTTAGGTTTTTATAGCGGTAATCCTAACATTTGTGCAACCTTGAATGGGTTGGCAATAAGCCATTTAGGAAATTTATTTATCTATGCAGTCAAAGGAGCCTCAGGAAATCTTTTTACTCAGAATGGGCAGACAAATGATTTTGCTCGGCTGAAACGCCTGGGTATCCATCCCATCTTTCCTCTTATGGGCATCTCTTTGGTAATAGTAAAGGTCTTCAAAGAATCGTTCGATTGCGGATTAAATCACTCGATTTGAATATGATAACTCATTAAATGAATAACCATGAATACATTATTATTGCCCTCTCAAGAAGAAATAGAAACCCCTTTGAATAATCGTTTAGCGCTGCATATAGTAAAAGAAGCGATCCAAAAAGGGGTGAAGGAATTCTGCTTGTCTCCTGCCGCGCGCAATGCCCCGCTTGTGTATGCGTTGGCGAGCCTTTCGCAAATCAAAATTTATTATTGGCCGGAGGAACGTTCGGCTGCTTTCTTTGCGCTAGGACGGATTAAAGCCACAGGGCGCCCGGTTGCAGTGGTGACGACTTCCGGGACAGCGGCAGGAGAATTGCTGCCGGCTGCCATGGAAGCGTATTACACCGGACTGCCTTTGCTGCTTATCACAGCCGATCGTCCGCGGCGCTATAGAGGATCAGGCGCTCCGCAAAGCGCAGAGCAAGTCGGGTTATACACCTATTATGCGCATTACATGCAGGATTTGGAAGGAAACGATCTTTGCCAATTAGATAAGTGGTCTTGCGAAGGCCCTGCCCATCTCAATGTATGCTTTGAAGAGCCCAAAGATAGCGATTGCCAAAAGATCCAAGCAGACAATAATTTTCCTCGGACCACTTTTTCCTCTCCGGTCAAAACAGAGGATAGACGCCATTGGAATGCTTTTGAAGAATTTTTGGCTAAAGTCCATTGCCCTTTAGTCGTTGTAGGGGCCTTGCATCCAAGCCAGATCGAGAGGACGGTCTCTTTTCTCCTTGCTTTACAGGCGCCTGTGTATGCAGAGGGAATCTCGGGCTTAAGAGAGGACCCGCGCCTGGCCCACTTGCGCGTGACCGTCATTGACCGCATTTGGAGCTTAGCCGAAACGCATGGTTATCCGATCGATGGCATTTTGCGCATTGGCGGCGTGCCGACAGCCCGCTTATGGCGCGATCTAGAGGATAAAGCGGGCGCGATTCACGTGTGTTCGGTCAGCGAGCTTCCCTTTTCGGGATTAAGCTGGGCAGAGACCCTCTATACGCCGCTTAACCCGTTTTTCGAATGGGCTATCCAGCGAATAAAGAAGCCGGAAGGCGATTATCTTCCTTGGCTGCAGGCCGATCGCGCGGCCCAGCAGTTTTTGCAGCAGCTATTTCATGAAGAGCCTTTGGCTGAACAAAGCTTGATCCATGGCCTATCCACCCTTATTCCTGTCGGATCTAAGGTCTATTTGGGAAACAGTCTGCCTATCCGTGAATGGGATCAAGCGGCTATCTGGGAGCCAAAACAATACAAGATGGCGGCTAATCGAGGGGTCAACGGCATCGATGGCCAGTTGGCGACTTTCCTTGGTTATAGCACTTCAGAACAAGATAATTGGGCCATTATAGGCGATCTGACCGCTCTTTATGACATGGCTGCACCTTGGATTTCCTCTCAGATGCCGGACGTTTGTGCGAATGTAGTGGTCATCAACAACGGCGGAGGCCAAATTTTTGCCCGCATGTTTGCCCATGAAGCCTTTCGCAATTCCCATCAGTTGGAATTCAAGCCTTTGGCTGATTTTTGGAAATGGCGTTATGAAAAGTGGACCCGCATTCCGAATCAGCCCTCTCCTAGCAAAGGCGGCCGGCTGATTGAACTGCTTCCTGATCAGGCTGCAACAGACCGTTTTTTCAAAAAGATGAAATCATTATGGTAAACCCCTATTCTCTTTGGGCCATACCGGGTTTTCTGGGGTTGCCTTCCGATTGGTCTGACTTGGGCTTAGACCATTTAAAGGGAATCGACCTGTTTTCTTTTCCTTGGAGTGATTTTTCCGAATGGGCTCAGCAATTGAATGCGCGAGTGTCCAAGGAGAACGAACCAGCTATCCTCATGGGCTATTCTCTAGGCGGAAGGCTTGCCTTGCATGCGCTCATTCAAAATCCAACTCGATGGGCAGCAGGCGTGATTATTTCGGCGCATCCGGGGTTGGGCGATCCCGCGCTTAAGCAGCAGCGCCTTGCCCATGACGAAAAATGGGCGCAGCGTTTCGAAAAAGAACCTTGGAAAGAGGTGATCAAGCAATGGAACCAGCAAGACGTTTTTTTGCAGGATGCCGTTCACTTTCATAGAAAGGAAGAAGACTACGAGCGGCAGCGCCTAGCCGATTTACTGAGGAAAGCTTCACTGGGAAGGCAAGACGACTTAAGAGCGCTCATTCAAGCGTTGCCCATTCCGCTTTTGTGGATTGTCGGGGAAAAAGATCCGCGCTATTGTGCGCTTGCTCAAAGCTTAACGTTTAAGCATCCGCAATCGGTTTGCCTGGTTATTCCTGATGCCGGACATCGTACGCCGTGGGCGCAGCCCGAAACGTTTAAGATGGTGGTTCAAGCTTTTATGCAAACAGTGGGAGTCGAGAAAAAGAAAAAGGCCAAGGAATCAAATTCCTTGGCCTTTCAATGAAGGGCGAACGAGTAGTCGCCTATTATTTGCTTGCTTTTTGCAAACGGCTCTCGCATTTGCGCTTCAACTCGTTGAAGTAAACAGCGTCCTTCTGAGAAACAAATCCGATGGAAGCTTTATGCTTCTTATCGCGTTCGACATACATGTTCTGCAATTGATCGATGACTTTTAAACAGTGTTCAGCTGAGACTTTGTTGTCTCTAAGATTGTTAAGTAAGCGACTAGCCACTTTCTCGAGATCTTTTTTGCTGATCTTGCTTTTGTCATTTAAGTTAAACTTCACAGACATCTGCTCGCCATTGCCTACGTCAACGCTGACTTTACCAGCCGTATAAGATTGGCGTTTTTCAATGAATCTTCCCCAAAAACCTGTCGAGTGAGCATTGAACTCAAATTGAACGGGGTTTTTCGGAGTTGCTTGAGGAGCAGGTTCTGGATCTGCGCCGAATATGAACTCGCCAATTTTATGGCGTTCGTGAACCAGCTTGGCTCCAACAGCTATGCCACCCACCGTTCCAAGTCCTCCAAACATTGCACCGCCGCCAAGGGCGCCAAGTCCGCCGCCAACTATAATGCTAAAAGTTCCCCATTGCTGATCGAGCAATTGCTGGGCTTCTTCTAGGTCTTCACTTGCGGCCTCTAATAAGAGCGCTTTATCTTGATGCCGGGCTTTAATGAGGTTAAGCTCGCTTTGCATTTCGTCGATTTTCTCTTGGGTCTCTTCTTCGATCTTCTGAGTATCGGCTTCTCTTGCAATCGCTTCCAATTCATGCTTGGCTAATTCGTCTGTTTTACCAGCTTCCATAGACGCTTCATTATACTTGGAAATCGCTTGCTCGAGAATCTTCATGCCTTCATCTAATGACTGGCCCGATTGCTGAAGGACGGATCTAGCTGCTAAGCATTCTTCGTACGCATCTTTGGCTTCAGTGGCAAATAGATTAACTTTCTCTTCGGCATTTAATTCAGAGACTTCTTCTTGTGCAATGTCAATGACTTTAGAAAAACGCTTTAAAGCTTTTTCGAACAGATTATCTGATTGATTAATGCTTTCCTTGCTGTCAGCAAAAGAAACTTGCGCTTTTAAAAAGAGCGCTTCCGCTTCTTGGTACAGCTTGGTTGTCTTGGTTTTTTGCTCTTCTAATTTTTGGCTTCCTTCCACTGCTAATGAGCGAATGTTTTCCATGCGAGATTTCAATTCTTGCAAATTCGTATTAACAATGCCTAAATTGCCGTTGACAATTTCGTAGGATTTTCCGTTCGCTTCTTCAAGCGTTTGGATCATTTTAATGCCCGCTTGCGTATCGCCAATCAAACGCTTGACTTCAGACTCGTCATAGTTGGTGCCAAACATGTTATACATTTCTTTGGCGCCAATGGCTGTAAATGTCAAACCAGTCATGATATTGCCGGTATAGAGGGAGCTTAAGCCCGTCGCAAGCGTCGTTCCTGCTGTTAAAAAGCGCATCCCTCTATGAGAGGCAAACTCAGTTGCATTCTTTAGAGCAACAGCTGCAATAGCCACATTTTTAATAGTATTGCAAATCTGGGATCCCACAATTTGCTTATCTTGAATTCCTTGACCGCTCTGCAATCCCGGATTGGCGGATGCAGATTTGGAAAGAGAAAACCCTTCAATTCCCTGGTAACTTTGATGGGAATGAATTGATGTATTCATAATTTCCTTTTTCTTAATGCTTTATTAATATGGTTTTTACTAAAAGTTTATAATAATATTTTACCAAAAAATAGGCTTTTTGTCAATAATATATGAGTTTTTTATCTGTTGTTAATAAACTATTTTTATGTTTTTGACTTAAATTTTATTTGATTTTTAGAGAAAATAAATGATTTTTGATTTTTTTATAAAAAATTATTTTGTTTTGTAAAAAATGTTGGTTTCATTAATTTAATTTTTTTTGTAAAAATAATTTACATTTTTTTTAAATTAATTTTTATACATCTAAAAAGTAAAAACATTTTTATATTCTTAACTTTTTAGATTTTTAAATTATTTCTTATTAATAAATTGTTGAGTTTGTTAGAAATCTTCTAATGGCTTGAATGCGACGATAGTCTCTAAAAGAGAGACGAGGAGGCAGGGATAGGCAATTATAAGGGGGGCTATACTCTAATCTTTACCTTTAATCAGCGCTTCTCTATATAATCTAGGAGACAATTTCTAAAGCATTTAATAACGAGGCTTGATTCATATGATGCAAACCATTCCTTCTCTATGGACAGCAATTAAAACCTACGAAGACATCCGATTCGAAAAAACAGAGGATGGAATCGCCAAAATTACGATTAATCGTCCGCACGTGCGCAATGCTTTTCGCCCTGAAACAATAGAAGAGATGCAAGAAGCTTTTGAGATTTGCCGTAATGATCCGAGCATTGGAGTAATTATTTTAACAGGTGAAGGGCCGGACGCCTTTTGTTCGGGCGGCGACCAGCGAGTAAGGGGAGAAGAAGGCTATCTCGGACGTGACGGCATCCCTCGTCTAAATGTCTTAGACTTGCAGAAGCAAATCCGTTCTTTGCCCAAGCCTGTGATTGCCATGGTGGCCGGCTATGCAATTGGGGGAGGACATGTCTTGCATGTGGTATGCGATTTAACCCTTGCGGCAGACAATGCCCGCTTCGGGCAAGTCGGTCCTCGTGTTGGTTCTTTTGACGGGGGGTTAGGCAGTAGTTATTTAGCCCGCATTGTTGGCCAGAAAAAAGCGCGTGAAATTTGGTATTTGTGCCGGCAGTATAATGCCCAGGAAGCTTTAGAAATGGGGTTGGTAAATTGCGTCGTTCCTTTGGCGGATTTAGAAAAGGAAACGCTGAAATGGTGTCGCGAAATTTTGCAGCATTCACCGCTCGCTCTCCGTTGTTTAAAGGCTTGCTTAAATGCCGATTGCGACGGTCAAGTAGGATTATTAGATTTAGCCGGAAATGCCACCATGCTCTATTACATGACTGAAGAAGCTCAAGAGGGCAAACAAGCGTTTTTAGAAAAACGCAAGCCGAATTTTAACCAATTTACGCGTTTACCTTAATCGGATAAGGATTTATGAGAGACAATCAATCTTCTTTCTTAACGATTAAAAGGGAGCTGGAATGTCTTAAGCCTTGGCTGTTAGCTTCGCGACCCAAAACATTGCCGATTTGCTTGATTCCTGTTTTGGTGGGCACCGCATTAGCTTTTGGACGAGTCGAACGCATTGATTGGACATTGTCCACGCTTGTGTTTTTATGTTCCTTGTGCCTTCAAGTGGGAACTAACTACATTAATGATGCGCTGGATTATAAAAAGGGGGCTGATACGGCTGAACGTGTGGGATTCTTGAGGGTGACTCAAGCGGGCTTGCTGTCTTTTCAACAGGTATTGAAAGGCGGCTTTTTCTTTTTTGCCTGCGCACTGCTAATGGGGATCCCGCTGATTCTGGCTGGCGGCTGGCCTTTCTTATTTATTTTAATCATTGCGTCAGCTTGCGGCTATCTCTATACGGGCGGACCTATGCCGCTTGCCTATCATGGGTTGGCTGAACCCTTTATTTTTATTTTTTATGGATTAGTCAGCACCTCCGCTGTTTATTATCTTCAAACAAAATCCGTTGACATCGATTGTTTGCTTGCCGCGACTCAATTAGGGCTGCTGGCTATTGTTCCATGCGCCATTAATAATTTGAGGGACATTCAAAGCGATGCAAAAATCAATAAACGCACGTTGGCTGTGCGTTTTGGCGCAACATTTGGCCGGCTAGAGATCGCTTTTTTACTGCTCGCTCCTTTTGCAATGGGAGGTCTATGGGCGCTTAAAGGCAAGCTGCTTTTAGCGCTACTGCCTTTAGCGGCGCTTCCGATAGCCTATCGCACAGTGCAGTCCATATGGACGACAGAGCCAAGTGCAAAATACAATGAATTTTTTGTGGGAAGCGTGATGAGCATGGTCGCATTCGGATTGGCTTTGACTGCAGCCTGTCTATTCTCATGAAGATCGATTATTCGCTTTATGAGCTTTATGCAAGCGGATCGCTTCAGTCGCGCTCCTCGCAAACTTGCCGGTCAGGCGCATTAGTGCGCGTATATTTTGATAAGAATAAAATCGGTTATGCCGACTGTCATCCTTGGCCGGAATTAGGCGATTTGCCTTTGGAGGCTCAGCTAGAAGCGCTAAAAAAGGGAGGAGCGACTCCCTTGACGCATTGCACGTTGGCCCTCGCCCGCTTGGATGCTGAGGCAAGAGAAAAAAAAGAGCCTTTAGTTCGCGCCGCGCACATTCCTTTGAGCCACTATCTGCTGACAAATATAACGGCGGCTTCAAAAGAAATGGTGAGCGAAATTAAGCTGCAAGGCTACACGCATGTAAAAATAAAGGTGGGACGGGATCCCAAGCAAGAGGCCGGCCAACTGGTTAGGCTTTTTGAAGGAACTTCGCTTGCCCTACGGCTAGATTTCAATGAATGCCTAACAGAAGCTTCTTTCCGCTCTTTTCTCTCCCTTATTTCTTCCTTAAAGACTGCTATGGACTTTATCGAAGATCCGTTTCCTTTTCAAAACAAGCCGTGGGAGGCTATACAAATGGAAGGGTGGACGCTTGCCTGCGATCGGCAAGTCCAGTCAGCCGTTAATCGGCCCGAAGCGGCAAAAGTGCTCATTTTTAAGCCTGCTGTTCAACCGGAACAGGAGTGGCGGAAAAAGGGCAACCAGCGCAAAATTGTGACATCTTATCTTGGCCATCCGCTGGATCAAGTAGCTGCTGCTTATGCCGCTTCACAAGTGGATCCTGAAAGAAAAGAGCGGCACGGTTTATTATCGCATCGTGTTTATCTTCCCAACTCATTCAGTCAACATTTCTCTTGGAAGGGGCCTGTCTTTGAACTGCCCGAGGCGTTTGAGACCGAACTTGCCAAATTAACGTGGAAAGAATTGCTATAAAATGAAAATTGATTGGACCAGCCTGGACTCCCATGTACTTCTCAATCCTGCCTATGCACAGGAAGAACAAAAAAAATACCAGCAAATTCTCTCCTTTGCCGGCTCGTGGCCGGGGCATGTTTGGCTTGCCACTTCGGGATCGACAAGCCTAAAATGGGTGGGATTGTCTAAAAAGGCCTTATTGGCTTCGGCCCAGGCTATTAACCAGCATTTAAACAGCTCTTCTTTCGATCGCTGGGTTCTGGCTTTGCCTTCCTTTCATGTCGGAGGCTTGGGGATTTGGGCGCGCAGCTATCTAAGCGGAGCGGATATCTATGATTTCAACGCGCATTGTCCGAAATGGCAAGCGCCCTCCTTCTGTAATTTTACTCAAGCGGTTAAAGGAACACTGGCTTCTTTAGTGCCGGCGCAATTGTATGATCTGATTCAATTAGGATTGCAAGCGCCGCCTTCTTTGCGCGCTGTCATTATTGGAGGAGGGCGGCTTTTGCCCGAGCTCTATAAAAAGGGAATTGCCTTGGGCTGGCCTCTTTTGCCAAGCTATGGCCTGACCGAGTGCGCGTCTCAAGTAGCGACCGCACCCTTGGAAAGCTGGAACGAGGCTGGCTATCCGCCTTTGCGTCTCCTGTCGCATGTACAGGCTCAACAACAAGAGGAACGGCTTGCCTTTAAGGGGGCTTCGCTTTTGAGCGTTTACGCTTATTTTGAAGGGACGCGCATTCGGTTTTTTGACCCTAAAATAGACGGCTGGTTTATTGGAGAAGACCGAGGGAACGTGCAAGAGGGCTCATTGATAATAGAGGGGCGAACGGATGCCCTTATTAAAGTGGGAGGAGAAAGCGTCGACTTAGCTCGATTGGAATCGCATTTGCAAACAATTTGCCTGCAGCTAAATATCGGGCAAGAAATGACGTTGGTCGCTATGCCTGATTCCAGATTAGGGCATGCCGTGCATTTGGCTGCTGCCAATTGTCCGGTTTCTGTGGCTGCTACCATTATCGAACGGTTTGGGCAGACAGTTTTGCCTTTTGAGCGTATCCGTGCTGTGCATCATCTGCCTTTCATTCCACGCTCCGCTTTGTCTAAAGTGCTAAAAAGCGAATTGATAGAATTGATAAACAAGAGCGCGTCCGGAAAGCACTAGTGGCTATTAGGAGAGGATAACGTGTTTGAGGTTTTTGCGCTTAAATATTAGACAACGCTATTTTTCCGAGAGAGAAATAATTCCTGCTTTTTCAGCTTAAAAGGCCGGCTTGAAAGTAGGGGGTGCTGATGCAGTAGGCGCGGGTAGGTACTTGGCTAAAGACACTGACAATTCAAGGGGTAGGGGATGCTTTTGCTGGGTCTCGCGTTTGCAGAACACATGGACAGTTTTAACAGTGCAGCATAGCTGCTCCTGCATAAAGGCATAAGTGACACTAAAAGACGAAGGGCGTATTTCGGCAATTTGCAGATGAACGTGGCAGGTAGAGCCTGCCTTTAAAGGGGCATAATAAACGGCGTCTGTTTGCTTAATGGGAATGATCCAGTCTGGATTTTGGAACCACTCCTTCCATGGTATGCTAATACCCTCTAAGATAAAATTTTCGAAGACTTGATGGGCAAGTCCGAATACATGTCCAAAAAAGACAATGCCGGCAGCATCGACTAAATGAAAGGGAATAAAAATTTCGCGTTTGAATATATTCATTTAAAAACTCAGTCATGACATTAAAACGAAGATAGGCTGCCTAACAGGCAGCGCATCTTAATTCACACCGGAAAGCCTCTCATAATAGGCCTAGGCGCCGCTCATTGGCTTATATCCCGTAATAATAGTGGCGATGCCTCCATTTAAGGAATAGCGGCCTGTCTTAATGAAGCCGTTTTCTCGAAATAAGGCTTCTAATTGTCCGGGCGGAATGAATGTATGGATGCTTTGGCGCAGATATTGATAGGCTTCTTCATTGGCTGTCAGCCATTTGCCAAAGAGGGGAAGCAGCGTCCTCAGATAAATTTGATGGCCATATCTCAGTAGACGGTTAGATGGGCGTGTCAGCTCTAAAATTCCCAGGCATCCGCCGGGCTTAAGGACTCGGTAAACCTCTTGGATGCATTGGGCCGGGTGATGGACATTGCGGATTCCATAGGCCATAGTTGCACAATCGACCGATTGATTTAAAAATGGCAAGCGGTGAACATCCGCTTGGATATATTCCAGAGAATGAGAAGAAAAGGAAAGCTGATCGGCCTTTTCCTTTGCGCAATTCAACATTTCTTTAGAAAAATCAACAAGATAAGCTCGGCATGGAGTAGAGACTGAGCGAAGATAATCAAAAGCAATATCTCCCGTTCCCGAACAGAGATCTAGCAAAGTGTGGGAGGTCTGGTCGCACAAAACTCTGCGGACCAATTCATGGTTCCAGCGCTTGTGAAGATAGCAGGACAGCACAGCATTAGTGAGATCGTAGCGTTTAGCTATGCTGTTAAACATCTTTTGAATAGTCTGAGGGCGGTTTTTGTTATACATAATTTAACTCGGTTAAGAGGTAGGGGTAGAATCGCGAGAATGGTTTTCCTTATCTTCTCTCTCAGCCTCTTTTGAATCTTGGGCCTTTAGATCAGGATGCATACAAAGATCGCAAGACGTATGGCCGCACTCTTCGGGAGAACGCTTCTTTGTCGGATCCCGTCCGCATGAGCCTCTCTCAATTTTCGTTTTGCCTGTAATGAGCCAGCCAATAGCCAAACAAGCAATTGCAATGACAATAAGGACAAAGGCGATCACTAATGTTAGAAATAAATTTGACACGTTCTTCTCCTTTTGCGTATTGAGGCAAAGATAGCAAAAAAGACGGAAAGTCTGCAATTGTAACTTCGCCCGCTTAGGCCATTAGCAATTTAGAAGACATGCTCTAATAGACAAATAAATAATAATTATTATAATTCGCATTCTTATCGAGGTCTTGATTTAGGAATTTACTTATAACTATCCATAAAGGAGAAAGAGAATGAAATGGCGGCAAATTTTTATGCTGGGCTTCCTCAGCCTAGCTCTTCAAGTGAATGGTGCGGAACAACCGAATAAGCAGGAACCTCAAGAGCAGACTTTGTTAAATCAAACGCTTAATTTTGCTAGAGGGCATCAAGAATTTAAAGATTTGTATTTTAAACAGCATGAGCAAGAATTTATTCGCCTTGTTCAAGAAGGGCAAAGCCCACAGACCCTTTTTATTGGCTGCAGCGATTCGCGCATTGTTCCTGATTTGATTTTGGGCACGCGCCCTGGAGACTTATTTGTTATCCGAACAGCCGGAAATTTTGTTCCACCCTATGAAGATAATGCGTGGGATGGGGTTTCTGCAACCATTCAATATGCGATTGAAGCCCTTAATGTAAAGCATATCATTATATGCGGGCATTCGCATTGTGGAGCGATCCAAGGCCTGTTCAAGCAATTGGATCCTACTAAATTGGGGATTATTCAACGCTGGTTAAAATTTGGCGAAGAAGCGAAGAAAATGACTTTAATGTCTGCCAAACCAAATACGCCGAAAGAAGAGTTATATGAAATTGCAGAACAGATTTCCGTGATCTATCAGCTAGAGCACCTCATGAGCTTCCCATTTGTCAAGAAAAGAGTAGACGAAGGCAAGCTGGACTTACATGGATGGTATTATAAAATCGAAACGGGAGAAGTCTTCTATTATGATCCGGAGACCTACCGTTTTCAATCTTTAAGCAAATTGGTTCAGAATAAGTCTAAGCCCACTTATAGCGTGCCCGCTGCTCAATGAGAATTTGATCCACTTATCCATCCATAGTTCGCCTATGGATGGATCATCGAATCTGCAAGGAGTCGCTTCTGGAATGCTTTAATGCAACGAAGCGATTTTGAAAGCCTTAAACAGTCTTTTCATCCATTTTCAAAATATCTTGTTGTAAAGGATTAAGAGGGGCTGGCAAATCACGGATGTAAGCTTTTGTATTCTTAAGCAGAATGGGATCTTTAATTAAAAGAGGCATCACTTCTCTGCCCGTTGACCGAATGCCTGTGCCAAATAAGCCGAAAGCGACCCCTTTAGCTGGCAGGTCTGTCCAAACGACGGCATCATACCCATTGCGGTGCGCCCATGCGCTGATTCGCTCTGTTACTGTAGAAATACGCGAGCGGCTCTTTCCCGTTTTCAAATTCACATACCCAATCATTTGGTAGCTAGATTCAGGGAGCCCTTCCCGTTCTCGTAAATTTTTGATGGCCTGATTTAAATCCTTAAAGTTCGATTTAGCATAGAAAACGTCTTCATCGCTCGCTGCCGAGTCCAAGACAACAGTGAGACAGCGATTATCCGTATTGCTGCGAGATATCCTTCCCAGGCGAATGGGCAATTTTAACTCCTCGGCTGGAATAAAAGGGCTATCCGCTGAAATATGATAGCCGGGATAAGCAGCCTCCGCTTCATCAGGCTTTTTGACATTTACCTCTTTTTGGTACATTTCACTATAGGGATGGTTAATCAAGCTTCCAAATCCTAGCACAGCAATATTCATCGGATCTCCAATGCTTAAATAAGTATTAATATAAATATGTTTAATAATAATTGATAGTTTTAAAGTGTGGTTATATAAATTAAAACAATTTAATTGATTAAACAGATTAGAATAAATAGAGTTTTAAATTATTAAGAGAGGAATAAAAAAAGCAGCCCACTTAGGCTGCTTTTATAAGACTTTGCCGCATGCATTACGGCCAAGGATAACAAGGGAGGATTAGGCTGAAGCGTTTGCTATTTAGCTTTATTCTTCATCTTCATAATCGTCATAGTCCTCATCCTCGTCCTCTTCATCGAAGTCATCTTCTATGAACAATTTCTTAGGGGCTACTGCCTTAGGGACTTGACGCTTGTTAGTTTTGGGAAGAGCGGACAATGGAATATAATCCACCCAAATAGGGGAACTCCATGCCATATGGCCATCTTCTTGAGTCACGCGCAGATAGTAATAAGCAAAGGGAAGCTTTTTGTCTTTGGCATCAATGCAAACTTTTTCTAAAGGAGTCATATCATCATAGGCAAATTCAAAATGATAATCATTGGGCTCATATGTTTTGAGAACTTTGCCATTGCGAATGATTTCTATTTTTTTCAATTTGGTTGTCCCTGCCACATAGCCTGACAAATGCCGGTTAACGGCCAGACCTGGCTTGTCTGCTGTGCTTACCTCTTTTCCCATAGGGATGCCGGCCAAATAAAGTCCCACGATCATGCGTTCGCCTGTTGTGGCATAGCAAGAACGTTGATAAAGAGCTTCGGCCAAGGCTTCTCTTGAATGCGTGGGAGCCATAATAGCGGTTAGCCCCGGGCTGTACTGCTCTTGGTCGCTCTCGTATAGGTCTGCATAAATTCCCCTATCATCCAAGCCTCCGGCTACAAATCCGAAGCGGCAATTGCGTTGCAAAGCTTTTTGAATGGACCCTTCCGCGCTCTCTTGTATGCCGGCAGAGCTTGGCGAGTGGATAGGGCGGGGATTGCCTTCTTTTTTCGTCATTTCCGAGCTTCCCCAGGCATTGTAAATTTCTACAACGCGCTCGAAGTCGGGATCATAATCCTCGAAGTTATATTCGAAACCCTTTGCCATTGTAAAGCAAGGGATAGAAATGAGCTCTTTGGGGGAAAAGCTCTTATAAATTTTCTTCAGCGTATTGCTTTTAAGATCTTTCTTACGCAACAAAGGCTTGTTTTCCTTGGTATAAACCAATAAGCGTGCTCCTTCCTCTTTATTTTCGCCTTCCCACTGGAACCCTAAAAGCGTCGTGAAGCGCTCGTCTTCATCGAATTCGGCGACATTTTGAACGATAAGTTTCCAGGTCTCATTGGGAGTCTCTTCTTGGCTCTCAAATGGCGAAACACCATAAAAATTGAACGCTTTATCATCTCGGAAATGACGCATGCAGCTTTCAATGTTTTCGGTTGAATCAAAACGGTCTGATTCACCATGCAAAAGTCCCCAATAAAGATGCTTATTATTTTCAGGGAAGCATTTAATAGGAGGGGAACGGAAAATCTGCTTAGTTCTGCTGTTGACCAGCTGGATGGTGTAAATGCCGGCTTCATTAAAATAAAGATTCGGCAAAGCAATAAATCCCGTTTCAGGAACAAATAATTTCCAATTCAAATTCTCACGTAAATGCTCGTGAGAGAGCTCAATTAGTGTGTCTTCGGGAGCGTTATTCGTTAAATTTCCAAATTCATCTTCAAAACGGACAATCACATCGAACCGTTTGTTCTTTGCGACAAAAGAAGGAGTCAGAATACGGATATTGGCTAATTCATTGCCGCGAATATCAATGGTAAACACTTCCGGATCGCCATAATGCCCTTTGCCAGAGGGGTCGATATAGAGTAGGAACGGACGGCGCCTTTGAGCCGTTGTTTGAGCTCGAATTGTGCTTTGCCCTTTTTTCCCTTGCTCGCTCTCTTTCGCTCCGAGAATAATAGTAAATTGTTCGCCAGCCTCGATGGCATTTGGCAGAACAAATTCATAATGAGGAGTAAAGCTATCTGGCGCTTCAACTTCTGTTGCTTGAAGAATTTTGCCATTATCAAGCAACGCATAGATGACTCCACCGGCCTTTTTAAGATTGACGCTTGGAATTTGCCAATCAATTTCTCGTCCGCGTGATTGCAGATCAAATTTGAGCCGGGTTCCTTTAGGTAAGGTAGCAGAGGGGGTATAAATGAATTTCCAGGTTTTTTCTTCACCAGCTAAAGCATAAGAAGGATCGCAATAACAGATAGATCGGCGCATGTATGGCTGACTCCCTTTAGATCTTAAATTGAGAATATCTTGCCTTATTTTTGATTGTTTTTCAAGAAAAGAGAAATTTATACACAACAAGACATTTAAGAAGTAAAAATTATTCCTAAGAAACTGTCCTAAAACCGCTAAAGCTCTAGATTCGAGATCTTTTCCTTTAGATAAAAAAACTCGAATTTAAGACATTAAAAATTTTTTAAATATTTTGTGTTTTTGATAATTACTTTAAATCAATTTTATTTAATTGAGTTGAAATTGTAATTTATTTTAATGTTTATCGTTGTTGATATAAATTTGTTTTTTTATTAAATAATAGAAATAGAGCTTAATATGAATAATTTACCAACCAGTATAGAATCTAGTTCTCCGCCTGTGTGCATGGACTTTTTAAGTCAAATCACTCCGGAAATAGGTTTTCACATCCTCGCCTTTTTACCTCTTGAAATGATTCCTCAAACGTCTTTGGTCAATCGTCAGTGGAATAAGATGAGTCAAGATGTGTATTTGATTCGGTCTTATGTTAAGGGCATGTGTGCGGGGCTTGATTATTTACAGATTCACGGCTGGCACTATCAAATAAATTTTAATGGAGAGGTTAGAAATAATTTAAGCGAATCAACGAAAAAAGTGTTGAGTTCTCCTAAAAATTTGAAATGGGAGCAGGTGGCAAAGAGCGAGCGGGAAATCGAAAAAGTCTGCATAGAATTTTTAAGGGTCAATGCTCTTTATTGTTTGCCGGATAACGCCCTCTATTCTTCCCCTTATAAAATTAGAAAATGGCAAAACGTGTCGCTCTTTTTGGATTGGAGCAATAGACAGCGTTATGGGCAAAATTCTCTTCGCCGTACGTTTAATCAAAAAGAATTAAATGGGGACACTAGGCGAAAGGTGTGGTTGCCTACATTTACAATCGCTCAGATAAATAGCAAAGAATTGGCCTTAATGGCTGTCAGAATAGATGGGCTGTCCTTTAATCATTTGCCTGAGGGGTTGAAGAGCAGGCAAATTCTTGAAGCGGCTCAAAGGCAAAATGCTTTAGTTTCTCTATCGTGCATCAAGCAAAGAGGAAATTGACGGCCATTCATCTTTTGGCGATCTGTCCAATAGAAAAGAAAATGGGGGCTAGTGCAGCGTAAAAGATTGGAAAATTATCAGATAAACTTAAGCAATACCCTGATGGAAAGGGTATTGCAGAAAGGCTTCGTGGACGGTGATTAGACGGCGTATTCGACGACTCGTTTTTCACGGATGACTGTAACCTTGATTTTACCCGGATAACTGAGCTCTTGTTCGATGCGCTTGGTCAAATCGCGGGCGAGGTTAACTGTGCCGGCATCATCGATTTGATCGGGAAGAACGACAATGCGCACTTCACGTCCCGCTTGCATGGCATAAGCTTTTTCCACGCCTGAGAATTCAAGCGCCATATCTTCCAGCTTTCTAAGGCGTTTGATGTATTCTTCAACTGCTTCGATCCTCGCTCCTTCGCGGGATGCTGAAATGGCATCTGCAGCACTGCAAAGATCGGCTTCAATGGTCAAAGGGGGCATTTCCTGATGGTGGCATCCGATTCCATTGGCCACTTCCTTGCTTTCTCCATATTTCAACGCCAGATCGTGACCGATAATGGCATGCGAGCCTTCTATTTCATGCGTAACGGCCTTTCCCATATCATGCAAGAGGCCGATGCGTTTGGCCAAGCGGATATCTAGACCGAGTTCAGCCGCCATCAAGCCCATTAGATGGGAAACCTCTAAAGAGTGATCTAATACATTTTGACCATAACTATAGCGGAATTTCAGCTTTCCTAATAAATTAATGATCTCGGGATGTAAATTCATTGCACCAGCGCGCAAGGCTGCATCTTCGCCATATTGTTTGATCTGTTTATGAACATTGATCGTCGCCTTTTCGACAACTTCTTCAATACGGGTAGGGTGGATGCGTCCGTCTTGAACCAGCTCGGTCAGAGCTACTTTGGCAATGTGTTTGCGGACAGGATCGAATCCGGATAGGACAACGGCTCCTGGGGTGTCATCAATAATGAAATTAATTCCCGTTTCCCGCTCTAACGCGCGGATGTTGCGTCCTTCTCTGCCTATAATGCGGCCTTTCATCTCTTCATTAGGAATAGCAACAGTACAGACTGTGGTTTCGGATGTGCAGGGGACGGCAAGCCGATTAATGGCTGTTGCAATAATCATGGACGCTTGTTTTTCCGCTTCTTCCTCAGCTTCTTTTTTAATACGGCGAATGAGGTTGGCCGCATCTGTTTTTACTTCATTGGTTAAACGGGCAAGAAGCATCTCTTTGGCCTCGGAAGAACTGAAACCGGATGTTCTTTCCAGTTCGGATACGAGGCGGACATGCGTGTCAGCGACAACTTTCTTTTCCTCATCCAGCTGAGCTTTGCGGCCAATTAAAATAGCCTCCCGTTTTTCAATATCGGAAAGTTTTTTTTCCACAAGGTTCATGCGGCTTTCTAATTTATCTTCGCGCTGTTTTAAACGCTCTTCTTCGCGTTGAATTTTTTTTCGCTCTTGCTGCCAAAGCTGTTCTAATTCACGCTGTTGTTCAACTTGCTTTTGTTTAAGACCTAATTCATTGATTCGCTTAAGTTCTGCTGCTTCTAGTTCTGCTCGATTGATGATTCCAGCTGCCAGTTTTTTGATTCCCCCCAGGGCAAAGCGATGGTAAGCCCAAAACGACAAAGCTCCTAACGCGCTGCCTAGCAGAAAGATCAGCAGATAAAGCGCTATTTGATTTTCATTCATTGATTCTAATACCTTTACGACTGTGACTTTTGATCAATTTTTTAACTAATAATTTTAAATGGAACGAAAAGACCTTTCTTTAGCTATTTTAGATAAAGTCTCAGAGTCACGCGAAAAGACAAGGGGTCGATATATGAGAAATCTCGCTAAAGTCGGGTAGACTTAGCATAATTCATTTAGATTTCCAAATCCAGTTGAAAACAGGGTAAATTCGTTGATTAAAAAGACCTTTTGGCAAAGATAAATGGATTAAATCAAATAATAAATAGGAAGAAGAAAGAGGGATTAGACAGATTTTAAGAGACTAGCGCCGGAGGGCTGATTGTCTAGATTTAAATCCTTTTTTTTCGAGAAAGTATGTTGAATCGAGACAATAAGGCGTTGGATATGACGGCCTCTAAGAATTCGCAAAAATAAATAGGCTATATGGATTGAAATATAGCCTATTTTATTTTTACCTTGCGAGGCAAGGGCGAGAGAGAAAATATCTCGAATGGATGAGGAGCCATTCAGCCGGTAGCTGGCATACTTTTTGATTTTATTTCAGAATTTAAGCGCCATCCTCTTCAGGTAGCGGATTAATGGGTTTGATTTTCAGTTTCTCTACACGCCGATCATTTGAGCGAAGGACCTCCAGTTCAAAATTGGGCTTTGTGAGAATAAATCCCTTGGCTGGAATCGTTCCCGTCTCATGGAAAATATAACCGCCAATTGTATCATAATCGCCATCTTGCGGAATTTCAATTCCAAATTGCTCTTCGATATCCAGAATGCTCATGCGGGCGTCAATGAGCCATCCTCCGTCTGGCAAAGCAATAAATAAAGCTTCTTCTTCGTCGTATTCGTCAGCGATATCTCCAACAATCTCTTCCAGGATGTCTTCAATTGTCACAATCCCTTCTGTTCCGCCATATTCATCAACAATGATTGCCAAGTGAACTTGTTTTTTGCGAAATTCTTGAAGAAGATGAGAAATCTTTTTTGTTTCAGGCGTGTAAAGGATATTTTTGACTAAAGTGGCAATAGGGGCTTGCAAAATTTCCTTATTTCCCGTGCGCGCATATTCCATGTACTTAGCTAAAATATCTTTGTACATCAAGACGCCAATGATGTTGTCTAAAGTATGTTTATAGACAGGTGTGCGGCTATAGCCTTCATTGAGAAGGACGACGGCGGCCTCTTCAATAGTGGTGTCATGCGATAAGCTAAAAACATCGACGCGCGGAACCATGACCTCGCGCGCAATTCTATCCTTAAAGCCCATGACGGCTTCGATAAGCTTTCTATCATGGGGATCAAGCTGAGCATTAAAATTTGATTCTTCAATAATTTCAATAATTTCCTGCTTAGCTTCAACAGTCGGTTCTAAAAGGGGATTAAAATAGACCGTTCTAGAAAAAGCGTGGGGAATTTTGAGGAATATAAAAGTTAGCGGAAAAAATAAGAGCATAAAAAAGGAGGCCACTAAAGCGCATACCTGCATAGAGAGCTCAGGATAGCGGCCGCCTAATATGCGTCCCAAGTAATCACCGACGATAAAGTACAAGAAAAATAAGCCGAGCAAGCAAAGTAAACCGGCAGGCCAATTGATGGATAGCTGGGCGAGATGCGTTTCAGGATTAACAATCCATTCAATTAAATTTAACTGGGCGAGCAATCCTAGCGACAGAATGGCATAAAAGAAGCGGACAATATTTTGAGCCAGCACGCTGGCAAAAAAAAGCTCTTCAAATTCTGAATTGCGGAAAAAAATAAGGTGGAAATAGCGATAAAAAAATAGTTTATTGCCAATCAAGGCAAGTTTCTTGTTATCCCTTTTTTGAAAGCGCCTCAAAGCTGTATTCACAGCAGTTAAACAAAACAGCCCAATCAATAGAATAATGAGAAGGGCTAAAGAAATATTCAGAGACAAATTTACTTCTCCTTTTAAGGGAAACCGGCTATTAGCTCAGCAAAACCATGAACACTCTGAGGTTTCCGTCCCAATCCGTTTTTTAATTTTGCTTCCATCATCAAATTTTTGACCCTCTCGGTCTTTTGTCTGGCCAAACCTCGGCTTGGCAAAAAATGGATCAAAACATTCTTCTTATAAAATAATTTAATTTTTAGAAAAATGTCTTTAATCTTAGACATAAATTAAGCGATGATCGGCTTCCGTTGTTTTTTAGGGTCTTTCAGTGAGGCAAAGGCCTAAAGCTTTTAATTGCTTCATATGCCTCTCTTCAGCTTGCCTCATGTGAACTAAGTCTTCTTCTTCAATATCATCATAGCCCATCAAATGTAAAAGGCCATGAACGATATAAAGCGTGGTTTCTTCATAGGGGTCTAGATGATGGCTTCGCGCATAATTCAATGCCGTTTCAGGACAGACAAATACCTCTCCTAATATGCAATAAGGAGCGTCCTCATCTTCGTCATCCATCGGGAATGATATGCAATCAGTCGAAGAGCCATCATTAAAAAATTGCAAATGTAGATCGCAAATCGTTGGCGTATCAACAAAATAGAGACTGACTTCATCGCATTGCCGCTCTTCTTCACGGAGCACTTGCTCGACTAGCGGCTTCAATTGATCCAGAGAAATTTTTAACGACTCTTGCTGATCAAAAACATTAATAATCACGATCAAACGTTTGCTAATAATTTAGAAAAGGAAATGTAAAGAGCACCGGGTGAAATGATTGTTAATACACTCACAAGGTACTCTTATAAATAAAATGAACGATAAAATCGAATGGAAGGAAAAAAGAATGTATTACGCAACAGGCGTCTTGGGGAGACCTGTTATTCTTTTATTTTCCACCTCTTTCCAACGTCCCAATTTCTTTAAAACATCGATTCTTTCAAAGCGCTTAAGAACATTGCGCTTAGCAGCTGTTTGGCCTGCTTTACCAAAACTTGGGTGTCTTGACATGTGTTAAACCTTTCTATTTCTTCCTTCAACAAGTAAGTAACCTGCTAAAGATATTCTTATTTAATTTTAGGAATGAAAACGGCTGCTGCAAGGTCGCCTTCAACTGCATTAGCATGCTCTTTAAATCCTTTTGGCAGATTGTCTTTCAAAGACCCTGTCTTTTCAGAAGGATTGCGATGTTTACGGGGAAAGCGGCTGCGCCTTTCTGCTTGTTTACTAATACGAACCATTTGAATACTCCTTTAAATACAGACGACTAGTATAAAAAGATATAGGAAAATGTGCAAGCATTTTGATGGCTATTCCCATTCTTTAATAAAATCAAGACCTCCTTCACCTTATTTTTCTCTCTTTCCAAGAGATTCGATCTTCTTTAAATAATTTATAGTTATTGAATTATTTTATTGAAAATCTGTTTTTGTGGATGTCTTTTTTTTTATCTGTTTTTTAATTTAACAAATTATATACATGTTTTTTATTTTAAAGAAATAAAATATTTGATAAAATATTTTAATCTGTTTTATATAAATAAATACTTAGCAAAAAGGTATCTCGATGCCCATTCGTCAGACTTCGGATAGTCTATCCCGTTGCGACCCGAATCTTTATTCCACTATTTACGATGTAAGAAAGCGGACGGATATTCAGATGCAAGAGGCTTCTCCTACACAGCCTGTTCATAAAGATACGCTTGAAATTTCTCATGATAAGCTAAAAAAAGAAGCGCTTAACCGGCTTAGGCACACGTCGAAGTTTTTAATTTTTCAAAATAGCTTTATGCGGATAGGGAAGTATTTATTTTTAGCGGTCGCCTTTCCTCCTTATCTTGTTGTATATGGGATTCCCAAATGGATTATTATGGAGGGATTGCCCGCTCTGATGACTGTTTGTATGACAGTGGCGGAGAAAATTAAGCAGAAAGTTAAGAAGCGCGCGGAAGTGGTATCGCAAAAAATCAGGCAGACAGTACAGACGATCCAGCAAATGGTACAGACGCTTATCCGTCCTATTGTCCGCTTAATGCTTGATATCCGCCAAGCTTTTCATCGGATGCGCCATACTACTCAAGCGGTTTTTAAGCGTTTGACAGAGAGCGTAAAAGCCGTTATTAAGCGTCCTGGGACAAAAATAGCTGAATTGGCCAAGCGCTTGCAGAAAGGCACGGAACGCATTCAAAAGTGGGCCACAGAGCGAACATCGGCTGTTGTCCATCAATTTCAAGAGGCGCTTGCTAGGATAAAGCAGATTCCGCAAATGGGCTTAGCATGGGGGAATGTCCAGTTTGAAAAAATAGCAGATCGGGCAAAGGCTGTAGGAATGAAGTGGCAAGTGAAGTTTCATACTTCGCAATCGGCTGCACGGGCAGCTACCGAATGGTTAAGTAAGTGGCTGGGACAGGCTGGACAAAAGGCCGCAGGGATATTGGCTCCTATAAAACATTTTTATGTAAACGGATTAAAACCTATTTGGCAAGAGGCTAGCCGCTTTGTTCAAGCTGGCATTTCCCGCTCTAAAGACTTCTTCAGTCGGAAACGTCAGCAGGCTTTGCATATTCTTCAGCAAGGTCAGGAACGTTTAAAAGGCCTTACTTTTCAGCAAGTATCCGATTGGCTGACTCCTCGCTCTTCTTTTACAGGCTGGTTAGGAAAATTGCAGCAAGCTATTGGCAAACTCTTTACGCATTCCCTTATTCAATTGTTTCTAAAGGGCATATTTTCCTTCTGCTCCGCGCTTTTGCTGCGTTTTTTGCAGCTGCTTAGCTTTCTCATCAAGGGAGCATCCAAAGGTTTGCAAATCTTCTTTGAAGGCAAGAGGCAACTTTTACAGCTAATCAAAAAAACTTTTCAAACAGGAAAGGATTATGTAAAAGTGGGAATGCAAATTGGCAGAAAATGGACAAAAAAGGGAACGTATAGTTTTCTTCTTTTTCTCACTATGGCAGGTATTATTGGACTTTGGGGGATTCAATGGTTAGGAGAAAGCCTGCAAACGCTTACGTCGAATTATTTATTTCGCAAGCGGGGAATTCAAACGATAGAAAAGTAAAATTAACTTTCCTTGACTAGCAAGCCTTTGGCTTTATATTCCATCAGGCGTTTTTTGGCATATTCTTTTTTATCTGGCAGCGTTTCATCGTCTAGTTCATAAATGTCTTCATATTCCTGATAAAAAGATGAGGCGGTCAGGCATAAGTTAAGCAAGCAAGAGGCTTGATTGAGATTGCCGGCTTCCATTGTTGTGATGGCTATCCATTCTGAAGTCGGCGATTGGGTAAAGAGGTGGGGGAGGAAGCTTTCTTCCGGCTGACGCCATAAGAGAGCATCAATATAGCGCCCGGCTTCTATCGTTGGAACAGTAATCAGTAGGCGCCTTTCTTGTAAAAAGGCTTCTTGGGCCTTTTGGCAAATCAATTGAATTTTGGCCTGATTATCTTTGACTCGAAAAAAAGTGACTTTAGCTGGGCTGCTTCTCATTTTTAGCTCTATCTATTGGGGGCATGACTACGCCGCATGAAATAACAAATTTCATCGCATCTTCGACTTTCATATTCAAAAAAATCAATTGATCTTTTCTGAACATTAGCATAAAGCCAACGGAAGGGTTGGGTGTCCCTGGGACAAAAACGGAGACGATTTCTTCTGTATTTTGTCCGTTAGCTTGAACCGTTAAAGCCTCCTTTGTCACTAGTCCAATGCAAAAATTATGTTCGCATGGAAAAGGAATAAGGACGACTTGAGAAAATGACTTAGACTGCGAAGAAAATAAACTATGGACGATATCTTGACAAGCTTTGTAAATCTTGCTGATGTAGGGGAGATTATGGAGAAGGCGGTCGCCGAGGCGGATGAGGGCATCGACAAAGAAGGCTTTTCCTAAAATGCCAATTAGAAAAACAAGAGCGGCCAATCCAAGCAAGATCAGGATTTTGCTTGCTAAGATGATTACTGTCGATTCGTTAAAGAACAGAATAGAGCCGTTGAATAGGCTTGTTTGAGTCAGGAAAGCTTCGACAGGGCTTAAAAAAGGACGGGTTAAAAAGTTAATTAAGAAGCCGATAATCATTAGGGTGAGAATGATCGGTAATAAAATAACCAGTCCGGTTGAAAACAGCTTTTTCATCCGCTTGCCTTATTGCTCTTGCGATGGAATTAATTGAAGGGAAGGAGAGAGGCCATTTTCTGAAATGGGAGACGCCTTTTCTGGAGCCGTGCTATTGAGAGGAGGAGCGATGACACCACAGGAAATGATATATTTAAAGGCATCTTCCACTTTCATATCTAAATAAATCAGATCCTTTTGCTGATAAATGACGAGAAAACCGGAAGTGGGGTTGGGGGTAGTAGGGATAAAGACGGAAACAGCATTCTCATGGCCTACCTGTTTTAAATAAGGAATATCCTCTCGTGTAATAAGGCCGATCGAATAAGTTTGGGGATTGGGAAAGCGGACAAGGACAACTTGTTTAAAAGAGTTGGTTTGAGAAGTAAAGAGGGTTTTAATGACATCTTTGCAAGTTCTATAGATAGGGCTGACAAGGGGGATATGCTTTACCAAATATTCAGCAACCCGCATGATGCCTCGAAAAAAGAACCACCGCGCGAAAAGGCCTAAGCCAATGGTAATCAAGAAAAGGCTTGCTAGAATAAGAAGCTGAGCCACCAGATTTTCTAGTTGATCGGGATTTAAAAAAAGAAAACCGTGGGCAAACAAATCATAGCGGTTAAAGACCGCCTTGATGATTCCCAAAAAAGGAACGGTTAAAAGATTAAAGAGAAAAACGACAATGGCGATTGTCAAAGCTACGGGCAGTAGGATGACTAAGCCTGTGATAAAGTATTTTTTCATGTTTACCGGTTATTAAACTTCATGATTATATTTCCCTTTGTATTACTTGGCAGGGCTGGTCCAGGCGTTATTTTTAATTCTATATCGCCAAGGGAGGGAGGCGTCTTCTTTCGCATAAGCGACTCCTACGCGAGGAGACGCAATAATCTCTTGTAAAGGAATGTCCACTTTCCTGTCCTCTATCCACAGCAGAGGACCGGTCAAAGGTATTCCATTATGCATCAATTTGATTCCCAAGGCTTGCGCTGCAGCGCCAGGGCCAGCTGTTAAGCCACGCTCAATTTTTGATTTTCCGCGGCGTTGCAGCATCCATTCAATGCCCGTCGTTGGTTCAATCGCTCTAATAAGGATGGCGTGGGGAATGTTCACCTGATTAGTCACAATATTTAAAAGGGGATACAGGCCGTAGCAGACATAGACATAAGTATGGCCCCCTTCTAGATACAGGGCTTCGTTGCGTTTTGTCCGGCGCATGCCATACGCATGAGAGGCACGATCTTCCGGAGCGCGATAGGCTTCTGTTTCAACAATGATGCCTCCAGTTAAGACGCCGTCAATAAAGCTAAATAAATATTTACCTAATAATTGACGACTTAATTCCAAGACATCTTGTTGCTGAAAGAAACTTAAGGGAAGCATGGCCATTAAATCATTATTTAAATTGATCCGTTATCATTAGATCTCTTGCCAAGTTATGCAAGAGATTTAGTATAGCTGATAATACGATATCTCATCAAAATGAAATAAATACGACCATTCAACTTTATTGAGTGTAACTAAAAATTATCGTCTCGATTTTCTCTTTTTAGCTTTTTTGTCCGTTTTCTTTTTTGAGTCGTTGTGCTTGCCCTTAGCTTTTTTGCCCGACCATTTTTTCAATAAGGAGGGCCCGGTTTTTTTCTTTGGCGCTTTCTTATGTTGCTTTTGGGGCTTTAAAGCCTGCTCGGAATGCTGCGTAGAAACAATGTACCATTTAGTCTCTTGCGAAATAAAATCAACGTTTTGCAAGACAACGGCCATGCGGTCGCCCGGAGAATATAACCCTCCTCTACGCGTTCCTCGCAGGCGCATCAATTCTTCCTCGTAAACAAAGTAATCTTCTTCTAAATCTGAAATGTGGATAAAGCCTTCCAAGAGAAGATCCAAGATTTCAAAATAAACGCCAAAGTTTTTAACACGTGTAATAATGGCATCATATTGTTTGTAGGGATCTTCTTGATGCATTTTTTGAAGCAAGCGCAGCTTCTTTAAAATGACGACGCTGTTTTCCGCTTTAGCGCTGATGCGTTCTTGCTCTGAACAGCGGCTGGCGATGTGCTGCAGGTATTCGAATTCATCCGATTCTCCAAATAGAATGCGGTGAACGACAAGATCGACATAGCGGCGGATTGGACTTGTGAAATGGCAATAATGCGTCAGGCTTAAGCCATAATGGCCAATATTTTCTGGCGAATAAGCGGCCAGGCGCATGCGTCTAATATAGCTGGAAGCAAGATAATTACTGTAAGACGTCTCGCCTGCTTCTTCAAATAATTTTTGCAGATCTCGCGTGGAAGGATTATCAGGCACGCGAAAGCCAAACGCAGCTGCTAGGAGACTAAAATCGCGCAGGTTCTCTTCCGCAGGTTCTTCGTGAACACGATAGGTTAGGTTCTTGCCGTGTTCGTAAAGGTGCAAAGCTACCATTTCATTGGCTTTGAGCATAAACTCTTCCACCATTTGGTGGGTAATATCATACGTAATATAATCGGTTCCATAAGGCGTGCCTTTTTCATCTACAAGGACGACAAGTTCCGGCAAGGCAAATTCAATGCTTCCTCTATCGTAGCGCCTTTGCTTAAGCAACCGGCAGACTTCGACCATCAAAGCAAGCGTCGCTGCATGAGGGCTCTCTTTTTTTCCATCCAGGACCTTTTTGGCTTCTTTGTATGTAAAGCGTTTAGCGCTTCGGATGACTGAGCGGACCATGCGATAGCTTAAGACTTGCCCTTTTTCATCTAGGTGCATTAAGACTGAAACTGTTAAACGATTGACATTTGGTTTTAAGCTGCAAAGATTTTCGGAAAGGGCTCCGGGAAGCATGGGAATGCACACACCTGGAAAGTAAGTGGAGTTGCATCTTTCCTGCGCTTCCGCATCGAGGGCCGTTCCCGGCTTGACGTAATGGGAAACATCGGCAATGTGGACGCCTAAATTGTAGGTGCCATCTTTATTTTTGGTTAGGCTTAACGCATCGTCAAAGTCTTTGGCTGTATCGGGATCAATGGTAAACGTGGTCAAATGGCGCAGGTCTTCTCTTGCTTGGATATCTGCACGCGAAACTTGTTTGCCTAGTTTTAAGGCCTCTTCAACGACGGCATGTGGAAAATCGCTCCGAAGCTCAAACTCTTCAATGGCGGCGGAAATATCGCAGGAAGGGTCTGATATATGGCCTAAAAAATGGGAAAAGCGGCAAAGGGTTTCTGTTTCCTTAGATCCCCAGTCGATGACTTCCATGACAATGCGGTCCCCCATGCGCAGGGGGTGCTCGTCTGTTGGTTGGACGACCACGCGCTGTTGGGCTCCTAGCAGGGGAACGTGGGCAATAAAAGATCCGTCCATGTCCACGTGATGAATGATACCAGCCATATGCGTGCGCGCACGCGACAAGATGGCAATGACTTTTCCTTCCGGGCCTTTATCCGATATCATTTCTTGATTGACGAGGACTTCAACAATGTCGCCATCAACGGCATTTTTGGTTAAGTGCTTGGGAATAAAAATATCTTGGTCATAGATGACTTTGCTTTCGAGCTGGACAAAACCAAAACCGCGGGGATGCATTTTTAGGACGCCGGTGACCACATCCGTGCGGGATTTTTTCCAAGAGAAGCGCTCGTTGCTTTCTTCTATTAAACCCAATTCAAGAAGCTTGGCCAGGACGTCTTTAAAAATAGTCTCATGTTGCGGAGGAAGAGAAAGGCGTTGCATGAGCTCTTGTTCGCTCAGAGGCATAAAGCTTTTGCCTCCCATGAACTGCTCTGTGATCTTTAATAAATTTTGAAATAATTTCTCTTCTTTGGCGCTTCTGACAGGAAGTTCCTTTTTTTTTGACTTTTTGCTATTTTTTACCATAGAATTAATAGAATCACCTTTCAGTACAATAAATGAATTAAGAATTGACTGTAACACAGCCCTTTAATCTTCGCTAGCTCTCTTTTATGCTTGTCGTCTGATAGGCTGGCAGATAAAATTTTGTGATTTCCTTCAAAAAGTGAAGAAATGTCTTGCGCATTCATTAGAATGATAAAAAAATTATCAGTTAACATAACGGAATAAAATGAAGTACGATCATCAGCAAATAGAAGCCAAGTGGCAAAAATTCTGGCTCGACAATAAAACCTTTAAAACGGAAAACAAGTCAGAGAAGCCTAAATATTATGTCCTTGATATGTTTCCTTATCCTTCAGGATCAGGGCTGCATGTCGGTCATGTCGAGGGCTATACGGCAACGGATATCTTAGCCCGATATATGCGAGCAAAAGGCTATAATGTTTTGCATCCGATGGGATGGGACAGCTTTGGTTTGCCTGCTGAACAGTACGCTATTCGCACAGGCACGCATCCGGCTCAATCGACTAAAGAGAACATTGACAATTTTCGTCGCCAGCTGCGTTCCTTAGGCTTTAGCTATGATTGGGACCGGGAAATTGCAACCAGCGACCCTTCTTATTATAAATGGACGCAATGGATTTTTACTAAGCTCTATGAAAAGGGGCTGGCCTATGAAGCTGAAATGCTTGTCAATTTTTGTCCCGCCCTGGGCACCGTTTTGGCAAATGAAGAGGTTGAAAATGGCAAAGCCAAGGAAGGCGGGCACCCTGTCGAACGCCGTCCTTTGCGTCAATGGATTTTAAAAATTACGGCCTATGCGGATCGCCTTATTCAAGACTTGGACTTGGTTGATTGGCCCGAAAGCTTGAAGAAGCTTCAAATTAATTGGATCGGCAAAAGCGAAGGCGCCCATGTGTATTTTATGGAGCCGACCACTAAAGAAATATTGACTGTTTTTACAACCCGCCCAGACACTCTATTCGGTGCGACTTATATGGTGCTGGCTCCCGAACATCCGTTGGTGCCCCGCATCACGACTCCGGAGCAGCGGGAGGCTGTGGAAGAGTATCAGAGGCAAGTGGCAAGCAAGAGCGATTTAGATCGAACGGAGCTTAATCGAGAGAAAACTGGGGTTTTTACAGGGGGCTATGCAATTAATCCCGTCAATGGCAAATCCGTTCCTATTTGGATTTCCGATTATGTGTTAATGACGGTTGGGACCGGAGCTATTATGGCTGTTCCTGCCCACGATGAGCGCGACTTTGAATTTGCCCAGGTGTTCCAGCTTCCCATTGTTCCCGTTTATGATCCGAAAGAAGAAGAGGAGATAGTTCGTCAAGACGTGTTGAATGGAAAAAAATGCTGGCCAGGGACAGGCATAGCAATCAACAGCGAACATGGCGACTTGTCTTTAAATGGCTTAACTGTGGAAGAGGCAAAAAGGGCCGTTATTGAATGGCTAGATCTCAATAAAAAGGGAAAGGCCGCAACAACTTATAAGCTTCGCGATTGGCTGTTTTCCCGCCAGCGCTATTGGGGAGAACCCTTCCCCCTTTTAAAATTTGAAGATGGAAGCATCCGTTTGCTGGGAGAAGATGAATTGCCGCTTTGTCCTCCCGAGCTTTCCGACTATAAACCAAGCGGCGATGGGCAAAGTCCGCTTGCCAAAGTCAAAGAGTGGGTAGAAATTACCGATCCCAAAACCGGCAAGAAGGTATTCCGCGAAACGAATATTATGCCTCAATGGGCAGGCTCTTGCTGGTATTATCTGCGCTTTTGCGATCCTCACAATGACCAGCAAGCATGGAACGCCGATGTAGAAAAATATTGGTTGCCCGTCGATATGTATGTAGGGGGAGTCGAGCATGCAGTTCTTCACTTGCTGTATGCGCGATTCTGGCACAAAGTTCTGTACGATTGCGGTTATGTCCATACATTGGAGCCTTTCCAAACTCTTCGCAACCAAGGCTTAATTGTCGCCCGTTCTTATCAAAATAGCTCTCGAGCGTACATAGATCCAAACGATGTGCAGGAAAGAGAGGGCAAATTCTTTGATGTCCGCACCGGAGAAGAGCTGACAAGCCAAATTGAGAAAATGTCTAAATCAAAACTCAATGGCGTTACGCCGGATGAAATTATTCAGGAATATGGAGCGGATGCCCTGCGCTTATATGAAATGTTTATGGGGCCCTTAGAAAAAGAGAAAATTTGGAATACCGATGCCGTCTCTGGATGCAGACGTTTCCTCAACCGTTTCTATGATATGGCCTTCTCGGAAAAGGTATCCAATGAGGTGTCGGAAGAGGCGTTAAGGATGGGCCACCGGCTTGTTCATGGAGTGAAAAAAGATATTGAATCGCTCCAGTTCAATACGGCCATTGCTAAAATGATGGAATTCATGAATGAATTTACCAAGCTGCCGCTTTATCCCCGCATTGTCGTTCGCATGGCTACACAAGCGCTAGCGCCGTTTGCCCCGCATTTAGCAGAGGAGGTTTGGCAGCAGCTTGGTTATGAAGATTCGCTTGCTTATGCCCTTTTTCCAGAAATAGAGGAAAAATATTTGCAAGATGAAGTGATTACCTATGTCGTTCAAATCAATGGAAAGTTGCGCGGCCGTTTCGAATTGCCAAAAGATCAAACGCAAGAGACAGTTTTAGAGGCAGCTCGCCAGCATCCTCATATTAAGCAATTCATCGAAGGAAAAGAGATCAACAAAGTCATCTTTGTTCCGAATAAATTGCTTAACATTGTTTTAGCGTCTTAGGAAATTAGATTTTCTTAATGAAAAATTGAGTGTCTGTCGTAGCCATGCAGCCGGCATGGCTACGACAGAATAGAAAGCAAGTTGAAATAAGCCGATTTGTTATTCCTTTAAGCGGACCTTCCCATAGGGAAAAAGAACTCGAATTCAGGTCATTAGCGGTTTTAATCCACTTTTAGAAAGAGTGGACAGTCTCTTGGTATTTAAGATTTAGGTGGAAATCAACCAAATAACGGGCTGCTCATTCTTGTATTTCTTAAGCATTTTGATAAAGCCTTATAAATTCACTTTTTTCCGAAAAAGAAGCTAAATCTTTAAGATTTAACCAGAAACAAGTAGAAGGAGTAATCAAATTCCTGGGAGACTCAAATGTTTGATGTTGTCGTGCTAATTCATTTTTTATTTCTTGGACTAACTCTTGCCTGTCTTCCCTTTGCATTAATGTATGCATACAAAAGGAAGCCTGATTATTGGCAAAAACTTGTACCCACCCCTGTTCTCGAGGAGAGCAGCTTCCAAAGTATAATGTAAATTTTTTTAAATCTTCTTTTGACAGAACCTTTCCCTCAAAAATATTTAAATTTTGAAGTTGATCTGAAGAAAGTGAAAATTTTTCCTCAGCGTCCTTGGCTATGGTTGAAATAAAAGCATAAAAAGAGAACCAAACCTCAGGCGAATAATCTTTTGCATTTAATCTAATTAGTTCATTATTAATTTTTTCATATAAGGTTCTACTAGCCTCGTTAAGCTGACCCTCCTGAGTTGTCTCTCCTGTTTGGGCAGCTCGCTGTTCATCCGTCGATGAATGCGTGAGAATTTGAGAGCTCAATTGAGACGTTCTTTCTGTTGAATGATTTTCAGTTGGGGCATAAACCTTAAAGTATCTTTTACCTGTAAAAGACACTGTCCATTCTTCTCTTACCTGGTCAAATAAAAGTCCAAGTCCAAAAGAAAATATAGTTTTAACAAATGCTTGAACTCCAACCCAAATGCGATGCGCAATAGAATAATCTTTTTCTCTTATTCCTAATAATTGATAAAGCCTTCCGTCAGGTCCTCTTATCGATTGTTCGGCCCTTGCAGGATGCATGCAATAATGAGCCGGTAAATTAGCCGAATCTATAAATATATTTCTCATTTTTTTTCTACAATAACAGTTATTTATAAAATAATTATATATTTTTATATTTATTAATACTACTTTTTTTGTTTTATTAATAATTTACATGAAATAAAAAACTATAATCTATTGCGTTGGAATAAATTCCTTAAAAGGTTTTCTTGCGAGCTAACAAGAGCATAAAGAGAGGGATCTCTTCTCGGCTGCGATTTTCCATTTTTGCCGCCTTGCCCTCGCTCACCTTATTAGAGCACCACTCTTCAATGAGTTCCACTGAGAAGCCTGCTTCATGCAGCCATCGGCTATAGGCGGACAAGGGATGGTGGAAGGACCACGTTTGAGGGGAAGTTTTGCCTTTTCCCGGATGAGTCTGAATGGGAATTTTCATTGAAGACATATAGCGATCAATTCGTCTGTATTGGATTTTATTGTTGGAATCAACCTGCCAAGAAGATTGGCGGGGAATACGGAAACAGGGGTGATTGAGAACAATCGCAAAAGATGCGTTTGGCTGCAAGTGATCATAAGCATTCTTAAAGACCTTTAAAGGATCTTCGATGTTTTGCAAAGCTAAAATAATGGCGGCATGGGTAAAGTCTTTTTTAGACGTGGGAAGGGGAAGGGTCGCATCGCCTGTCAGAAATTGATGGGATTTTTGCTTGCTGTACTGGCGGGCCGAAGCAATCAATTGAGGAGAAATATCGACGCCGACATAAGAAACAGAAGAAGGAAGATGGCGACTAAGCACCCCTTGGCCGCAAGCCAAATCAAGCAGAGAGGCAGGCTGATTATCCTTAAAATGAAATGATTTTAATAAGTTGGGAATGATCAAGGTTTGATGGTAGTAGTGTCCTTGTTCGCCAACCGTTTGATCATACCATTGGCCGCTGGATTCCCAGGAAGTAGATGTGTGCTTTGTCATAAGCTGTCCTAAATTTAAATGCTATAACTATCTCATATTCAATTATTTTTTGTCGAGTTATAGATGAGGATAAGGAGGTTTGCCTATTTTGTTAAGATTAGATTAAGAATTGACTAATTTAAAAAGAGTTGCTATCATGCAAAAAAATATATTATAAGGAGCGTTAAATGGCAGCGATAGGAGGATTAATGGTTGAAAGATATCCAATTCAAGGCGATATGGGATTTCTTCAAGAACTTGACCATTTAACAGCAGAAATTGAAAATTTCCAAAAAAAAATCCAGCATCCAAGAAACGATATTTCTAAAAAAGATGTTAACGATCTTTTGCAGGCCCTTAAAAAGTATAATGAGAGCGTAAATGCTGATTCTTTAGAAGAAAGAAAATTGGCGCAATCGCAAAATGTAGAAATTAATGCACGCATTGAGCATGCTCTTGATGCAATTTTATCCTTTAAAAAAACCAAGGCTGAGGATGTAGCTAAAAAAGATGTGGATCAAATGATTATTAGTTTATTTGCCACCTTGGGAAAGGAAGTGGATAAGTTTAAGCAAAACGTAGAAAATTTAAAGACAAAGTGGAAAATAGTGACGAGTAAAGTGCAAGGATCGCAAAAAAGTAAAGAATTCTAATTTCACTGAGAGGAAAAAGGATGATTATTGAATCTGTTTTCGAATATCAGCAGCCTATTCCCTCTAAATATACGTGTAGTGGAGAAAATATTTCTCCTCCTCTTAAATTTCTACAAATTCCGCAGCATGCCCAAAGCTTAGTTCTCATCGTCGATGATCCGGATGCCCCTCATGGAGTATTTGATCATTGGATCATTTGGAATATTTCGCCTCATGTAACTCAGCTTTCCGAAGGGGCTCCAGAACTCAAACGTTTAAGCCCGCATCCCATTGAAGCGAAGAATGGATTCGGTAAGAAAGGGTATGGTGGGCCTTGTCCGCCTCCCGGCAAGCCCCATCGTTACTTTTTTAAGCTTTATGCTTTAGATGTTCCGCTTGCTCTTTCTGAAGCGTCCAGTAAGAAAGACGTTGAGCAGGCAATGAAAGGACATGTCATTGAGCAAGCGGAGCTAATGGGGACATATCAACGCTAAGTGATGGATCAAAACGCTATGCTTTCCCACCAACATCTTTTTCTTATTTTAGGCGCATTGCTGGGCTTTCTTGCTGTGGCTGCCGGGGCTTTTGGCTCGCATCTTTTGAAGGCTAGATTATCTCCAGATTTCCTAACTATTTTTGAAGTGGCAGCTCGCTATCAAATGTATCATGCGTTGGCTTTGGTCGGATTGGCTGCTTGCCTAGGTTTTTTCTCTTCGTCTTGGCTAGTAGCGGCTGGCTGGTTATTTTTTTTCGGAACGCTTATTTTCTCTGGCAGTCTTTATATCCTCGTTTTTTCCGGGATAAAAGCTTGGGGGGCAATAACGCCTATTGGCGGCACGCTCTTATTGTTGGGGTGGGCAGGTATCATTATCGGGGGATTTCTGGCAAAAAGTTTGCTTTAAAAAAGACATCCTCTTAATCATTTACTTATTGCTATAGACTTCGCTCTTATCTTATAATTTTTCTCTCTTATTATTTCTTCTTAAATTTAGGTTATTTACATGCAGTCAAAAGGCGTCATCCTTAAACCCGGCAAAGACAAAGCTATCCGCCATCGCCATCATTGGATTTTTTCCGGAGCCGTTCAATCTTTTCCTTCTTTTAAAGAGGGAGATTTTTTGCCCGTTTATGCTTCCGATGGGCAGTTTCTAGGCAGCGGCTATTTTAATCGGCAGTCCGGTATTGTGGGAAGAATGGTCGCTTTCGATCAAACGCCTCCCTTGCAAAAGATAGAGCAGCATTTGTTATCTGCTTGGGAGCTGAGAAAAAATTGGTTTGATCTCAATGTGACAAATGCCTTTCGGTTGATCAATGGAGAAGGCGACGGGTTGCCCGGACTGATCATTGATGTGTATGATCAAGTCTTTGTCATTCAATGTTCTACAAAAGGCATGGATAAGTTAAAGCCTTGGCTGGTTGAGACATTGAACAAGCATTTCCATCCTAAAACCATTTATGAAAAATCCTTGCTACCTTCGCGCAAAGAAGAAGGCTTAAAGGATGAGCAAGGGTTCTTAGCCGGAGAAGAAAAAGAAGAGGTGAGTTTTAAAGAGAATGGACTAATTTTTACAACCAACCTGGCCCATTCGCAAAAAACGGGTTTCTTTCTTGATCACCGTGAAATGCGCCAATGGATCGGAACGTTGGCAAAAGGCAAAAGCGTCCTCAATGCTTTCTCTTATACCGGAGGGTTTAGCGTCTATGCCTTAGCAGGGGAAGCCCAGTTGGTGGATTCCGTTGATATTTCCCAAGAGGCTATCGAAACTGCTAAGCGGCATGCTACGTTGAATCAATTGGATAAGCAAAGCCAGCATTATTACTGCGCCGATGTTTTCGCTTTTTTACGCGAACATTCCTTGGATTACGATCTCGTTATTTTGGATCCCCCGGCATTCGCTAAAAGGCAAAAAGATATTGTAGCCGCCTGTAGAGGGTATAAAGACATTAATCGTTTGGCGATGCAGAAAATGCCTGCCCGCTCGTTGCTTCTTACATGCTCCTGCTCGCATTATGTTAACGAAGATTTATTTCAAAAAGTGCTTTTTCAGGCAGCTTGGGAGGCAAAGCGGTTCGTGCGCATCATTGGACGCCACCGCCTGGCGATTGATCATCCGATTAATCTTTATCATCCCGAAAGCCATTACCTGAAAAGCTTTCTGCTTTATATCGAGTAAGGTTCATAATCGGCCCTCACGCAATCTCCAAGTGAAGCGACCGAAAGTAATTTAAAGGAAGGGGCTTTTTGCAAAGTCGGAATGGAGTTTAAGAATAGAGGAAGGCCATTTGAGCCCAATAAAATAGGCCCCATATATAAAACTAGGCGATTGAGTAGCTTGGCTTCGATCAAAGCGCTTTGCAAAGTCGATCCTCCTTCGACAAGAGCTTGCAGAATTCCCTTTTTTCCCAATATTTTCCAGGCGTCTGTTAAATTGATTCTTCCCTTTTGTTCGGATAAGCGCATCACTTCTGCCCCGGCCCTTTCCCACTCTTCCCGCCTTCTCATAGGCGCTTGTTCGGTCGTCATGACGAGGGTAGGGGCTAAGCTGCAATCGAAAAGGGGGCCTTCAGCGGGCGTTTTCCCCTTTGCATCTAAAAGAACCCGCAAAGGCTGGCGTGGAAGCGAAAGAGAGGGGAGGCGGACGGTTAGCTGAGGCTTGTCCTTCAGCGCTGTTCCGCTGCCGATAATAATGGCTTGGGAATGCGCGCGCTGCAAATGAGCGTCTTGTCGGGCTTCGAGGGAGGTTATCCATTGGGACGTCCCATCCGCAGCCGCTGTGCGGCCATCGAGACTCATGGCTGCTTTGATCACAGTATAGGGCAAACCGGTTCGGCGATGGTGAAGATAAGATGATAGCGCCGCTCTGGCTTCTTGCTCGCAAATGCCTGTCAATACGTGGATGCCAGCTTTCCGCAAGCATTCAATGCCTGCCCCGCTGACACGCGAATCGGGATCTTGCTGGGCAATATAGACCTCTTTAATGCCTGCTTGAATAATTGCGTTCACGCAAGGAGGCGTTCGTCCAAAATGCGAGCAAGGCTCTAAAGTCGCATAAAGCGCTGCCCCGCGTGCTTGTTCCTTGGCTTCCAAAAGAGCCTTCACTTCGGCATGCGCTTGGCCTGGCGGTTGCGTATAGCCTCTTCCAATAATTTGATTCCCTTTAACGATGACGCATCCTACCCAAGGATTGGGAGGGGCATGAAAGCGTGCTTGCTCAGCTAAAGCCAGCGCCTGTTGCATAAAATAAACGTGCATATCAAAAAAAACGACTTCTTTTGCTATTAAATTAGCTAATATATAGAGAAAATAATAATAATATCAAATATTATTAACTAATTTTCAAGAAGATATAGAATATAAAAGAAAACAGATAAGAATGGCTATCAGAGCGCAAATACACGAAGAAAGAGAGAGGAATGAGAAGCGAACGTCCCTGAACCTTCTAAATCATTAATCCTTCTTCGTGTATTGGCGGCCTGATAGAAAAATCCCAGCGGAGGGAGCAAAGAGAATGAAATGTCGTGCGGTGATAATTAATTGGATTATATAATATGGGTATTATTAAATCAATAGTAAAGTGATAATTAATTAATTGTTTGTTTTTTAAATTTGTTTGTAGGTTTTTAAGAGTTTTAAAGCTTTTAATGATTTGTATTTGAAATTATTTTCTCTCTATCAGGAAAAGAAATCGAATCTAGGTTTTTAGCGGTTTTAATCTTCCCTTTCCAGGCTTGATTTAGATTTTTCCTTTATTTATGCTATTCCCTTTAGGTTATAACTTCTTCTAGAGAGAAAATAATCTCAAATATGGCTATTATGAATTTAAGACATCCTCTAAATCCCTCAAACCTTAAAGAAAATTATGTTAGAAAGTGCACGACCTTTTAATGCTCCGCATAGTAGTCCGCAAACCTCTCTCGTTTTGGTTCTCCTCGGTCCGCCTGGATCGGGCAAGGGAACTCAAGCTAAGCGTTTAGCGCAAGATTATCAAATTCCCCATATTTCTACTGGCGATTTATTCCGGGAGAATATGACGCTTGGAACGCCGATTGGGTTGCGAGCTAAAAGTTTTATTCAATCCGGTCAATTGGTCCCAGATGAGATTGTTTTAGATATGCTATTTGATCGGATAGCTAGGCCAGATTGCATGCGTGGGTATTTACTGGATGGATTTCCGCGTACTGTTTCGCAAGCTAATCAGCTTGCGGTTCATCGCAATGTGAAAGTGCCTTTTTTTGTTCTATGTTTAGACGTACCGGATGAAGTCATTATTAAGCGGGCAGAAGGACGGCTAGTCTGCAAGCAATGCGGGGTCATTTATAACCGGGATATATCGCCGCCCGTTCATGCCGGTATTTGTGATAAATGCGGTGGAGAAGTCTATAGGCGGGCTGACGATGCACCAGAAGTGGTGATGGAAAGATTGAAAGTCTACCATCAGCAAACTCAACCGTTGATTCAATATTATGATGAACAGGGCTTATTAACCTCTTTTGACGGAAACCAGCCTCCCGATGTTGTGCATGCTGAATTAAAAAGATTTATCGATGATGCTGTCAGGCTGTAAGGCTTTCTAGTGAAAAGAATCAATCCGGATTAATCATATTGAACAGTGAAGAATCCGGATTGATTCTAATCCTCACCCTCTTTGCCAGCTCTGAGGCTTATTCTTTTAGCTTGATTGTAAACCTTATTGCGGTTGCTAAAAAAATAACGGCAGAGATTAAAGAGCAAAGAAAAAGGGAGGTTGAAATGAGCCCTTTCTATGACTAATGTCCTGGCTTGTCCGCGTCCTTTAATAAATGGCGGTGCTTGGCAATATAGTCTTCGAGCATCGGTTTGGAAAAAATTTGCGCCTTTTTTAAAGCTCCTACAGTGCCTATTTCAAGTTTATTTAATTGCTGTTGAACGAAATCAAAGAGAGCTTGGCGATGCTTAAGCCTGTCTTGATCGGAATGCTTATCAGGCTCTAATTCTAGCTGAGCGGGTGTATAAGTCTCGGATAGCAGGCCTAAATTCCAATAGTCTTCCAAATACCAAATGGAGAATTTTGCCAACCCTTCAAGGGCGGAGTCTTCATCGTCTAAAGAGTCCTCTTTTGGCTGCCCCCAAGCAGCGCTGAAAACTGTACCGAGAGTGTTTTCTAAAATGGAATAAAGCCCGGTAGAATAAGGATAGGCAGGATGTCCGATTTGCTGCTGGATTAAATAGTTGAACTTTTCTTTAAGACGGCTCAAGCGATCAATCAAGTCTATCCGATTGGTATTCCACGTAATGGCTAAAGCCTTATTAAGAGCTCTTAGCCTTGTTTCGCAGGATTGCTTGATTTCTTCTATTTGTTTTTTTATCTGATTTAATTCTTGGTAAGTCAGGGTTTCAACTTGGACGCGTTCAATCTCTTTTTGCAAGCTATTCAAAGCCTTTGCTAGTTCCTCCATCACCCTTTCCGAATCATGCTCAAACACGATGAGTTGATGTTGAAGGGGTTCTGAAATACTTTCTTGTTTAAGAACAGGCAAATATTCATCCGAAAGCTCATCGAGTGTCTCCAGAAAAATCGTAGGGGGAAGGCCGACCAGCAAAGGGGAAAGTTTATGTTGCTCGGACGGATGATGAAAGTAATGGACGAGCAGCATTAAAAATTGTTGAAGCGAGAGCCCTCTTCCAAGCGCTTCCAATTGAGAGGGGGATGCAAGGATGTTCACAAGTTTGACTAATCTTTCAAAGGCATCTGAGCGTTCGCTTGTTTGCAAAATAGCTGCACAGGATAGGAGTTGATGAGGGGACAGATTTGATAAAGCGGCTTCATTGCGATCTTGAGGCTGCCGATCGTCAAATAATAAGGCATATAGCGCATCTGGAGAATAGATCTGAAAATTCATAATATTCATTTTGGTCATTCATTTTAAGGGATATCTTTACTGAAGCTTTTTTAACAAATTAGAATAAAAAAAACCTATGCAATTTTACGCCGTCTTGTTAAAAATGATGCCTTTGAATCTGATTTTTAGAGTCTGTCGTCGAATTTGGCGACATTTTCTTAGAGAATATTTTAAAATCGGCATAAATAGTAGCTCCCTTCTAAAATTATGAATGCGTCTTCCGATTATACAAATCTATATTCCCGTGCTTATACCCATCCCGGCCTATGTGATATTTATAAAATTGAAACCATTGATTTATCAACAATCCGACGCTTGAATATAACAGAATCTGTTGGCCCTGCTGTCAAAAATCCCTCTTCTCCCTTAAAACCTCATCACGATTGTTGGAAAGAGCCCGACCAACTGGCCTTTAATTTTTTAGGACAGCCGTCAAAAGCCCAATCTTGGGTTTTAGATGAGCCTATCCAATTGTTGGAATTGCCTCCACAAGCAGAAAAAGCGCTAGGCGAGCAGGATAAGTGTAAGCTAAGAGATTTGATGAATCTAAGGCAGCAGGACTATATTTTTTTGAAAGGATTGGGTCAAGGACATATAGATGAGGTTAAAAGCAAGCTGGAAAATTATTTAAATTCTCACTACTGGAATGAGTCTTCTAAAATCAATGTTCTATCATTGCTCCGTGTTTTGCTTGGCGCTCTAAATCGCAAGGCTGTTTACCTATTGATGGATCAATTTGGGCTAGCGGAATTCTTTCCCTTATCTACGGCAGAGACCCTAGAAATAAGACACTTGCCTAAAGAAACGCAGGCAAAGATGATTTCCCAAATCCAACAAGAGTTGAATTCTCCTCTTTCAAAGACATTTGCGCAGGAGGCTTTGACAGAAATTGCGGAAGCGTTAATTAAACCTTGGATGAAAAAAAGAGAGGGTTTAGCAACAAGCACGGAATTAAACGAGAAATTAACGCGCCTTTGTGCCGGAGAAGAAACCTGGATAAATAAAATTTTCTTGTTTTTAAGTCATGTTTATCTAGGCAATAAAAGCTTTTTTGATGCTTGCTTGGTTGAAGCGGCGCCTCAATTATATTGTATAAGTAAAGAACAAGCCTATCATTATCGCCAGGTTGTTGAAAAAGCCGATAGCTATTTTTATCACCCTTCCATCACCTATTCTTTAGAAGAACTCGCCTACTATTTATACCGGGAATTTGCCTTAAAGTGGGATGAAAAGCCCTTGAGTTTTATTTATCGAGTTTTAGAGAAAAGCCCTTCTTTTTCCGTTTTTCAAAAAAACGTTGAGCTTAGGATCCGACTTTACTAATTTTCAAAAGAACAAGAAGGGCGAACGCAAGGGAATAGGCAGAAATTCGGCATCTTTAATAAAAATTTATAAAAGCTTTAACTGATAAAAGTGATTGATAGTTACTTTAACGTCATCTAAATTTAGATCAGGAAAAATCCCTTTCATTGTTTATTGATTTTAGATGTTATTAAATCTTTAAAGTTGAAAGAAAAATTATAAACGTTTATTGACTTTTATTTGTTAGTATGAAAAAATTTTATCTGGTTTAAAAATAAAGTATTAATAATTAAGGGATATGTATGATTGACACTTCTATTAGACCTATCGGGCTGGGATCTGACTTTACACCTCCTGTGAGGGAATCACTTATTTCATCCAAATCCCTGCTAGTTCTTTTTTTGAATGCGATAACGCTCAATTTTTACGTGCCATTAGAGATCCGTTCAAAAGAAAATCAAATTCAAAAGCTTGGATTAAATCAACAACATCTTCAGAGGAAGGCAAGCAAGCTTATTAAAAAATTAGAGGGGTTGGAAGCTGAGCTAGATGAGATTCGAGAGCGTTGTCCTTCTCAGTCGCCAGCCGATACGTCCGCTTTATTTGCACAAGTCAAGGGAGAATTGGAAGCCTTAAAAGGCAAAAGCAATATCCTAAGGACCTCTTATATTTATGCCAATAAAGAAGTGGCTAACACAGTAACGACTATTGCTTTAAATTGTCTAAGCTTTGTTGCGCATTTTTTTGCCAATCTTATCACGTTAGGTCTTTACGGGGTTTATTTAAATCATCATCGCAAGCATCAGATCGATCTCTTGAATGCAGAAAACAATTATATTGAAAGTGTCATTAACCGCGAATTGAGAGATAAAAGAGTTGAACGGTTTCAGAGCCAAATTCAGACTATTCAAGCCAGCTTAGACAATCAAATTGAGATAAAAGAAATTCAACAGACGGATCCTGTGCAGGCTCGCCAAGAGATTGAAGGAATGCAAGTAAGAGCTCAAGAGATTGATCGGCAGCTTCGAGAATTAACGGTGGAGTATTCTGCCGTAAGAATTCAAAAAATAGCTGTAGAAGAGCAAAAAAATGGCTTGAATAGGCAATTTAATCGCCTCAATAATGAATTAGAGGGATGTAGGAGAGAGAATCAAAACATTCAGCATGAGATTACGACTCAAAGGTCTGAAGTACAAAAACTGCAAGCGGAATGTGCGGCTTTACAGCGCGATATAGAATTTGCTAAAGAGGCAAAAGAACAGGCGACTCAGCTTGGAAAACAAGTAAGCGCTTTGCAGAATATTCAAAAGAGGCTTCCGCATCTTCAGCGCTTGCAATCCAAATTAGGTCCTATCCCTTCTAAGTATACCAAACAAAAAGATGACGATATTATTGCGGGTGCCTATGGGATTGATACTCCAAAAGTATCGGCGGATCACAGAGTAGAAATAGTAGGGATAGTAAAGGAAAAAATCAGGCAAGAGCGTGAACTGATTGGAGATAAAGGGCCTATTATACAGGACGAAGATTATTTTAAACGTATCGAGAAAGAGTTGGAAGTTTTCTGGAGTCCTTATGCCCAACGTGTCAATAAAAAGAAAACGGCGGCCGACTTACTAATTGCCGAGTTTGATTATGCTTTCGATGAACTCTGCAGACTGGGTAGCGAGCCGGAGCATGAGCGTCTGATTTGCTTTAACAACAGCAGCGCGATTTTCCAAGACAAACAATTTAAGCCTAATCAAGATGCAATCTATCGCTTTATGGCTTTAGATTTAATTAAAGAAGCCGAACTCTATCAGGACAACTGCCATTATCCCGCCTTAAAGCTAAATGATCAAAAAGTTTTAATGGCTCCCTCTAATCCGGAGCGCGTGCAAGGCTATCGCACTGATTCAAAATCCGGCCCGAAGGTGCCTGAAGTCTTTATTGCTTTTAAGCATGTGGATGAATTTACCCCTGAAGTAGGCGACCGTGAATTGCCTTTTGGTATCGACCCTACAGGGGCCAAATGGGCCTATAACCGCTTGACCCAAGAAGAAAGAGAGCATCTCTTCCGCTTGCTGATGGAACCGCTTATTCCGGACGATCATGCAAAGATGCTGGAAACCCAGGAATTTATGAAGCAGTCCAATAATGAAAGGGTCGAGCTTGTGCGCACAGCCTATGAGCTGATTTTTGATATTGGAACGGTTATTCGAAAAAGGTTTGCCGACAAGGGGCTCTTCGCTGACCAATTTGAAGCAAAAGCCACCGATACAAGCTATGTTAACAGTCTTGGCATGAACAGCTCCATCACCCCTCTTAAAAAAGATAGGCAAGGTATCGAATTCCCCATGCAAGAAGAAGGGATTGAGCCGGCTATTATTATAAAGCCTTGGGAATTTGATAGCACTGCCTTGGCCGCTGGAGGAGATGATTTTTCCCTCGATTTTATCACTTCATTTAGCGCTTACGATGCTATCTTTGACAAGATGTCTGAAAGCTTGGTTGTTTATCCCATCCGTATAGAAGAGACGACTGCGTGGGATAATCCTGTTCGAAGAAAGAATGAATATAGCAGGTTGGGATCTTCTTACATTAGAAGAATCAACAAATATGGGATTGAGCATCAATATCATCTCTCCCATGAACTCTTTGACAACCATGGAAGCTTATTCTCCAACCTATTGGCCATTTTGATGAGCGTAAAGAATATTGATGGTTCGCGTGTAGATAGCCTTAAGCTGGTATTAGCGAAATACCTAGATAAGCCGGAAAATGCGGATGCATTTAAAGATGAGATAGAAGAAGCTCACGGAATGACTGTTCCTGAATATCAAAATTGGTTAAGGGGAGAGACTTTCGGAAGGATTAGAAACCTTAATAGCCGGTTTATCATTAGATTAGCAGCAGAAGTTTTTGGCATTCGTATTGGAGTCTTTTATCCGGGCAGTTCAACTAAGCTTAATGAATATGGATTAATGGTTCCTGCGGAAGAGCAATATTATTACGGACCGAATACAAAACATGCGCTTTATCTTTATCAAGAGTCAGATTCCAAATATTATGGGGTATTTCCCATTTTAAAGAAAAATGTATTGCCCGAGCCTCATGACAGTGCTGTTCGCACGGTAAGAAACTATTGGGAATCGAGAATTCGACCATCTGACATTTAAGGTATAAATAAAAGAACAAGAATGAAGGGTGCAGGCTAAGTAATAAAAAACTCTTTGTTCACAAGCATACATATTAATAAGAGTCTTGGATAACGGATTAGCAAAGGAATATTATGATTGAATTTTCACGTCCCATCAGTATCAGAGAAGATTTTGTTCCTTCTCCTAAAGAACCGACTCCCTTTCTTCAATCTGTTTCTTCAGCTGTATTTAATCTTTGTACGATGGGAGTCGTCTTTGCCTTCCGGAAATTTTATCACGAACGCACGATTAAAGAACTGCAGCTTAAGCAGCAGGAATTACAAGGAACGGCTGCCGGCTTTTTAAAGAAATGGGAGCAGATAGAGACAGAATTAACGACTATCAGAGAAGAAGTAGAATCAGAGGAACCGGCCAACTTAAGCAATAAGTTAAATGCTCTACGAGAAAAGGCCCAAGTCATTCATTTTACACCTGATGATACGCTTCCTCGTTCGACGGGTGAGGTTCATAATGTCGCTCAGATTGCCCTGTTATTTTTAGGGGAATTAGTGAAAAATATTCTGACATTGGGAATGTACGGTGTTCATCAAGAGTATAACCTCCGTACCCGTATCCAGCGTTTAACAGATGAAAACCACTATATTGAATCGAAAATTGAGCAAGAAGTCATAGCTAACCGCTATCAGCGCTTTGAAAAACAGATTCTCGAAATTAATAAAAAATTCGAGATTAAGCAGAATTTATCAATGGCAAGAGAAACAGCGGCGGGACAAGCTTATTTAGAAAAGCAGTCAACCAAAGAGCGGTTACAAAGCCTGGAAAAAGAGCATAGACAAGTTGAGATGCACCTAACCGCTTTAAAGGCTCAGACATTGCAATTAGAGCGAGCGAAAGAAACCCTTGAAAGGGGAATTCAGCAAAAAAGCGGTGAAAGGGATAACTTGAGACAAGAAAATGCCGAGCTTCGCCATGCTTTGGCTAATCATAATTCTCAAAGGGAATTAGCCGAATTAAAGAATAGGTACAGAGAATTAAAAAATGCCTTGAAGCGGGCTGAAGATGAACAAAATGTTGAGAGGGTTCGTTCTTTAGAAATACAGCTTTTGGGTCTTGAGCAGCAGATCAACACCCCTTCTGATCGTTTGCAATTGAAGTTAGGCCCCATTCCATCGAAATACAGTAAAACAGAGGAGGATGGACCGATTGCAGGAGCTGTTGGGATAAATACGGCAGATTTAGCGGAATGGAGTCCGTATGCCCAGCGTGTCAATAATAAGAAAACGGCGGCCGACTTACTAAAAGCCGAGCTTGATTATGCTTTAGATGAGCTTTGCAGACTGGGTAGCGAACCGGAGCATGAGCGTCTGATCTACTTTAACAAGAGCAACGCGATTATACAAGGGCAAGAATTTGAGCCTAATCTACAGGCCGTCTATCGCTTTATGGCCTTAGATCTAATTAAAGAAGCAGAGCTCTGTCCGATCGATAGCCATTCATACGCCTTAAAGCTGAATAATCAAGGAATTTTAGTGGCGCCCACTAATCCCGAGCGTGTGCAAAGCTGCCGCATCAATATAGAAACGGGCGAGCGCATACCTGAATTATCTATCATGTTTAAGCATGTGGATGAATTTACCCCCGAAGTGGGCAATGTCGATATACCTTTAGGTATCGATCCTACAGGGGCCAAATGGGCCTATAACCGCTTGACCCAAGAAGAAAGAGAGCATCTCTTCCACTTGCTGATGGAACCCCTTATTCCGGACGAGCATGCAAAGATGATAGAAACTCAGGAGTTTATGAAGCAGTCCAATAATGAAAGGGTCGAGCTTGTGCGCACAGCCTACGAGCTGATTTTTGATATTGGAGTGGCGATTGAGAAAAGATTTTCTATAAAAGGCATTTTCGAAAGGCAGCTGCAAACAAAGCTCAATGATGAGAGTTACATAGACGCCCTCAGCGGATTGTTAGAGGAAGGAATGCCTATCATTAGCCCTTTAAAAAAGACGCCGAAAACGCAAGAAATTCCAGCAGACTGCAACGACAAACCACCGGAGGAGCCGATTGTTCCTTGGCAGCCTAATATGGGTTTATTTGGAGCTGGGCAAAATTCCTTGATAAGCCAATTCATGGGTCCTGGGGGATTCGTTCAAGCGTTTGAAACGGCTAAAGCCAGATATCAGAAGCTATATGCCAATCTTTCTAAAGAAGCTATTGGAAATACGAATAATATTCTTTATTCTTCCAATATAGCTGATACAACCGAACACTCTATTTCCATTCAAGGACTTAGCAATCAATACTATTCTCGTCATGAGTTGATAGATGGACATGGGTGTTTACTGTCCAATGTGCTAGCTTTGATCATGGATCAAAATAATCATTTAACAAGTGCTCATGTGCAACAACTCAAAAATGCAATGGCCGCTTGTTTGGATAACGCAGACATGGTCTCTCGGTTTGGAGATATGATTCTAGCCAATCATAATATCACTGTTACCAATTATCAAAATTGGCTAAGAGGGCAGAGAAATGTTTCGCTTAATATCTATAATTTAGGCGACGTGGAATTGAATATCCTGGCATGGGGCGTCTTGGGCGTGAGAATTGCAGTCTTCTATCCTGGCACGCGAACTAAATTAGATGAAAATGGCTTGACAATACCTGCCGATCCTCAATATTGCTATGGGCCGAATACAAAGGAAACCTTATTCCTCTACAATATTCCGGGGCATACTTATTATAGTTTATGGCCTAAGGTGAAAAAGGATAAATTAACTGGGGAAGTAAAAGAGGCCTATACGCAAATGGAAGCTTATGCAAGTAATGGAAGTGCTTTCTAGAAAATTGAGCCTTAGCTGAACGTTCATTTCTTTTCTTAGAAATATAGATGGCAATGCCACTAAGCTGGCTTGCCATCTATAAATTATTTTTATTAACCTTTCATTTCCCTTTCTTATCTTCTAGAAGACTACCGAATTGCTCATTCTCTATTAACCTGAGTTTGGAGCTTAATTCTTCGACTTGCTGGCATTCTCTATCTTTCAATCAGTGATAAATTTGTAAAGCGCTAGACTGCAAATGACATTTTCTTTATGTAAATAAAAAATTTAAAAAAGATGATATAAATTTTTTGCGGAATATGAACGTTCAAACTATAGTGAATCACAATAAGGAAGGAGTATAGGGATGAGTAAACCGCTAAAGCGCATTGCAGTCTCTGGTGGAGCCGGGCAGTTAGCCTATAGCCTGCTTTTTAGGATTGCCCACGGCGATTTGTTGGGAGAAGATCAGCCGATTGCTTTGCAAATCTTGGAAATTCCTGAAGCTGTGCCGGCTTTAGAAGGGGTGCGCATGGAATTGGAAGATGGCGCTTTTCCGCTTTTATCTTCGATTGTCGTCACGTCGGATCCCTATAAAGCATTTGAAGGCGTTCATTACGCTTTATTAGTAGGGGCTAAGCCTCGCGGGCCGGGCATGGAGAGAAAGGATTTGCTTCAAGAAAATGGCAAAATTTTTGTAGAGCAAGGCAAAGCTTTGAATGCTGTGGCAGACCCTTCCGTTAAAGTGCTTGTTGTGGGCAATCCATGCAATACAAATTGCTTAATTGCCATGCACCATGCTCCGCGCTTGTCCAAGCAGCAATTTTTTGCCATGACCCGCCTCGATCAAAATCGAGCGACTTCCTTTCTGGCTCAGAAGGCGGGAGTTGCGGTTACAGATGTCTCTTGCGTCACAATTTGGGGCAATCATTCAGCTACGCAAGTGCCGGACTTTTTTCATGCCCGTATTCAAGGCCAGCCCGTAGAGTCCGTTATTACTGACCGCATGTGGTTGGAGAAGGAATTTTTTTCGCTTGTTCAAAAGCGCGGAGCGGCCATTATTCAAGCGCGTGGAAAATCATCGGCAGCTTCGGCCGCAAGCGCTATCATTGATGCTGTCCGCGATATCGAGCGTCCGACAAGGCCAGACCGGTGGTTTTCTACCGCTCTTTTATCGACAGCCAATCCTTATGGAATTGATGATGCGCTTGTTTTCTCTTTTCCTTGCCAAACATCTTCAGAAGGCCGGGTGTCTATTGTTGAAAATTTGCAGCTCAATTCTTTTTTGGAATCTAAAATTAAAGCCACCGAGCAAGAGCTAAAAGAAGAAAGAGATTTAATTAAACATCTTATCGGATGACGAGGAGTAGGCTATGTCAGAGGTTCTTTTTGAAGTGACAAAAGATAATTTAGAGACGGGAATGAGGGGATATCCTGTTGGATATTGCACAACATCTACCGTTGATCCGCAAAAAGGCCTTTTTTATTCTGGCATTCCCGTGTCGGAATTAGACCATTGGCAGCCCGAACAAGTCATCTATCTTTTATACCATGGAAAGAAAGGCGAGCCTGAGGAAATAGCCAAATTCTCAGACGATTTGAGAAAACGGGCAGTTTGTTCGCCAGAGCTTATCAAGCATATTCAGCAGCTCCCTAGACGCGGCCATCCCATGAAGCTATTTAATGCCGCCATTTTGCTGGCCGGCTGTTTCGAAGGAAAAAATCACTATCGAGAAGATTGCTTGAACTTGATTGCCAAGATCCCCGAGATTGCAGCTGCCGTCATTAATCATCATGCCGGCTGGGGGCCGTCCAAATCCAGCAAACCGGAATTGGGTTATATGGAGAATTTCGCCCATATGCTCAATGTGCCTAAAGCCAATCAAGAAGAATTGACACGTGCCTTTAAGCTGTTTAACATTTTGCATTATGATCATGGAGGCGGCAATCTTTCCGCTTTTGTGGGAAAAGCCATCGCTTCGGGATTGGAAGATATGTATGGCTCAATTGCGGGGGCTATGTGTGCTTTAGCGGGACCTAGACATGGAAAAGCCAATCAGGATTGCTTGCTTTTTGTCAAAGGGCTGTTGGAAGAGCTGGGCGAAAATGCGACTGAGGGACAAGTTGAAGACGCGATCCGGCAGAAATTGAAAAATAATGAACTTGTATTTGGATTCGGCCATGCTGTCTTAAGAGTGGAAGATCCACGTGCAACGCTTCTTTATCAGGTAATTGCGCGTTATTATCCCCAGCATCCCCTTGTCAAAATGGCTAACCTTTTACGCAAAGCAGGGACCAAAGTTTTGAAGGAAAATCCCAAAATTTCTGACCCTTATCCCAATGTGGATGCGGTTTCTGGCATTTTGTTGACAGCCTCCGGTTTTCCCTACCCTGACTATTACACCATTTTATTTGGTTTGGCCCGTACAGTTGGCATTTCCCGGCAGATTGTATATGAAAGAGAAGAGGCCAGAGACGGAAAAGGAACGCCGATTGTTCGCCCTAAATATCTTTTTAAACCGCAAAAAGATGTCATGCCTATTTAAAAACTCACCTTACGCGGCAAGAGCGATATTTTTTGAGCCGAAGCGGGGAAACAAGGCGATAGATCAGTCATATTGTCTCTGTCACCGCCATTTGAACTGCGGGCATTTTCGCTTTAGTCAAAGTATCGACCTTGGTGCGTATAAAGCGAGTTAAAAAGCGCTGCTTTGGAATTTTTTCCTTTACTTGATTAAGCCGTGTATTCCAGAGAGAAAGAATCAAGGAAAGAAGAATAATTTTGAGGACAAATAGCCTGCGAATCCTTAAAATAAAAGCGGATTTTCAAGCAAAAAATGTAGAGTCAACATGGATTTTAATTCACTATCCTTTATTTTCAATCGCGCGCTTTCTTTAACCTTTGCGAAAAAAAAGCTTCTTCTTGTTTTTTGCATTCTTGCCCTTAGCGGAATTTTAATCGTTTTTTTTCGAGGGGTGGCTTTACACGCCAGTCAGTGGGTTCAATTAAGCCTCACTTTTTTACCTATTTTCATTTGTGCAGGCATTTTATTATCAATGGGAATTCTTCTTATTCGCATTTATCACGATGACATCAAAAAACGAGAAGAAAATTATTTGGGGATTATTTCCCATTCATGGGAAATTTTAATAGGAGCCTCTTATTTTGCCATTCCTATTATTTTAAGCTATTTATTGCTCTGGATTTTGCTTGGCATTTTTGTTTTGCTTCAAGAAATCCCTGTTTTTGGCGAGTTCTTTAGCCTAATCTTATCTTTTGCCCCTTTTTTAATTAACTTGGCCACGCTGATTTTATGCTTATTTAGCCTGTTGATCCTATTCTTTGTCGCCCCCATCATTGCCTTTAAAGGGCTTGATCGAGGCGCTGTTTTTCAAATGACCATGAAACGTTTAGAGCGAGATCCTTTTCTCAATATCATTTTGGTCGTGATGGCTCTGTTACCTGCCGCCTTTATTTTAGCCTTATTGACCATTGCAGCCTGGATTACAGGCTCTATTGCTATTGAATATCAGTCCTCTTTACATACAACCTTAAAGTGGTTTTTCATCATGCTGCCTTTCACTGCTTTCTTAACCCCACCTGTAATTTTCTTCTTTAATTTTGCTGCGGAATCCCATGTTCTCATGCAAAAGCAGCTTTTCAAATAATCAATATTAAAATTTTTTTACTTCGTTAAGGTTCAATTTACAAAAATTAATTATTTGTAAATAGAGTCTTAATGAAGATGATTTAAATTGTTTGTATAATATTGATTTCGTCTAATTTAAATTATGTGATATTCTAAAAGTATAATTGTAGTTAATAATTTAAAAGCTATTTTTGTTTTTTTTATTAATAAATGTTTTATTGGGTTTTTTATGGTTACCACGCATAGAAAAGAGATGCTTGCAGGGCGTCCGCTTTTTTCAGATATTTCTACACCAGATTCCTTTTCTCGACCGATTGATTCTAAAAATTCTTTGCTTTATCAATTAAGGCCTTCCAAGTCGAAATGGAAAATCACTCAAGTTTTCGAAAGAATTATCAAATGGATTGCCCAATTTTTTGTCATCTCAAGACCCAATGTAATGAAAGAGAAGCTTCCCTGGATCATTCGGGCAGCCGGTTCGCAATTCATTAGTCCCATTCAAATTTCTTTTGGCAATTTATGGGCGCATTACAATCGCTTTTTGAATGAAGATGGGCATTGTTCATCTGAGCTGAAGGAGTGCTTTAATCGTTTGGAAAAAGATGAAGCCGCCATTTTATCTTTGAACATGAGAAAGGAAAATATTCCGGATCAAGGAGAAGAAGCTTTTTTGGAAAAGCTGGAAAAAGAGCGGCAGCAATTGATTCAAAAAAACGCAAAAGAAATCTTTCAAATGAGAGAAGGCAGCTCTCGCTTGCTTCTATTAAACCGAGAAGAGTCTGCGGATCAGACATGCAATGGCAACTTGTTTTGTATCATCAATAAGCAGCCGGGAGAGACGTATTCCCTTCGTTTTCTTGGAACGGGAACGCTTATGCGCGAGCTAGAAGTGGTTCCAATGGGGGGCAAGGAAAAAGTCTTGCGCGAACTTTGCTTTGACGGAGTTCCCAAAGGAGCGCTGGAGCAAGGCAAGTATCTAGAATCCTTATTGGCAAATTGGATTGACCATCAATCTGTCACGCCGAAAATGATTTTAGAAAACAGCTCGTCCTTGATTTCTTATAAGAAAGAAATGGAATCGACGAGTGACTTGATGACTTGTTCGGATCGAGTCGACCGTTTGTTTTGGAACGTTGTCAAGGCCTTTCCTGCAAAGACGAAAAGAAGGCAGTCTCTTTCTACAGCTGAAAAAGCCGTAGAGCAAAAGCGTATGAAATTGCGGGCGGATGTGTTGACGCTCTTTGATTTGTTTAAGAACATACGAGACGATTTAAAACCTCATACGGAAGACTATCATATTCTCGTTCAAGTCTTTAAAGGGATTTCAGCCAAAGCTGATTTAGCCCATCGCAAAGGGTATATCTCTCAAGGAGAATTAAACCAACTCAACAAAGAGCTGGCTGTCATAGACCAAGCCATTCAAAAAGCCAAAAAAACGTTTATTCCTCTCGAATCCGAACTTGTGGTAAAGGAAGAGGTTATAAAAGGCTTATTTCTTAAAGATCTCTCTATCAAGGCTAAAGAAGATAGTCAGGAGGCCTCCAATGCTGCAACGTTGCAGCATCGAATAGAAGGAAGGAGGCCGGTTGATCAGCCTGTACATGTTCCAGGGCTAGCGGCAGTTCCTCTGACCTTGTATAAAAATATTGAGACTAAAGAATCCTTTTTACAAACTTTTCGTGAGCTTTTTGAAAAAGCAAATCGAGCGGATTTAACTAAGAGTGAACAGGAACTGGCTAGGCAGGAAATCAGCCGCTTTTTCTCGGAGGTTCCCTATAAACCCTTTCTTGATAGACCTGCAGGACATAAGGATGGGCAGTCTTTCTGGTGGGGTTTTACTACAGAAGAAGCTCAAGAGGTGATGGAAAAAATCAATCAATGCACGCAAGCGTGGATTGAAACGAAAAAAGCTTCTAATCTTACTCAATATCAATTTGAGTCTTTTCTCCAAATGTGGAGAGTATTGGAGTTTTTAAATGCTCAAGCGACCGGAAAATGGATCAGTTCTGGAAGCATGGAAGATTTGATCGGTTACTATATTCATCATAATCCATGGTTTAACCGTCTTAATCGTCAGCTGTCTCCTTCCAGTCCTTTGGTGAATTCCTATCAATTTGCCATGAGCAATAGAGCAGATCCATCCCAGGGCGCATTTGAAGGAATCACTTTCGGATTTTATAGATTGGATGGATGGGGAGAGAATTTTAGGACTCAATCGAATAATCCTATTGAACTTTCTGAAGAAGAGCAAAAATATGTCAGATTGCAACGCCAATTAATTGCCCATTTTTTTAATAATCCAGGAATCATCCATGGGAGTACGATTGAAAAAATTATCAATAAAGCACCGTGGGATCGTTGGCTTCGCCCCATTTCCCATCCAGGCTTAAAGGCTTTATATCGGTATGCGATCAGCTATCCCATTGATAACAGCTTGGGAACTCATAGGAGTGATATTGCTCGCCATGAAGGAAAAAATACGCCTGAAGCCTTTCATGATAATCCAGAAGGCGTTTTTAGCTTTTTTTCAGAATATGAACCGGAGAAAAGCAGTGATGCAGTTTCTTCCGAAACGGTTGCCTCATTTCAAGATTTTACTGCGGAAGAAAAAAAACGCCTTTTGCGCTTAGTGCGCCATGAAACACCTCAAATTGAACTTATCGCATTTATGCGAGAATGTCCCCATCTAATGCGAAATGCAGATGTACGCAATTTCTTTAATGCCTTATTTTTTAGCTCATCCCTAGAAAAGATATTAGAATCAGGAAGGGGAGTTCCTAATGCTTTCTTTCGAAATGAATTGCCCGGTCAAATTGATCAGGAAATCCAGCGTCTGCAGAACTTGATAAACGAGATGTTAGCGGAAGGCGCACCCCAAAATATTGAAACCCTGCAAGGACGTTTTGATGCGCTTCTCTATTACTATGAAATGAAAGAGAATTTGCGCGCTTGCTATTCCAAATTTAATTGCCCTGTCGATGCCTTTACGCCTTCCAAAGACCAAGTGGCTCAATTGCGCCAGCTTTGTCAAACCCGACCTGAACTGCAAGGGTCTTTAGGATATGCATCAAGAGTGCATTTAAAATGCTTGTTGGCCAATCAGACGGAAGAGGATATTCCTGAAATCATAAGAGATTATGCCTTGAGCCGCAATTATGCATTTGACAGCCGAAATGCTGATCCTATTTTTGAAGAGGAAATGGCGCGTCATTGGCAAATAATTGCAAAAAAATGTGAAGAGTCAAACCCAAATTTGCAGCCGTTTTTAGATCTTCTCTGCTATGAAAAAGACCTTCCTTTAGACGGGAGCGAGTGGAAAAAGATTGAAAAGGGAGTTTATCGGAATGACATTTATCAAATCAATTTACAGACGCTCGACGTATCAAGAGTAGGCATAGAAGGGAACTTGTCAACGCTCCCTAGGACAATTGTTCAGGATCCTCTTTTTCAGCAAGTCCTTGGCGAGTCTGTAAAAGACTTGCGAGCCAGTGTAAAAGAAATAGGGGCAAAAAAAGTCTATTCTTTAAAGGATTCCTCAGGGCGTCCTATCCAACTGGAATGGGAAGAGGGAAAGCTTTCCTTTTATACTAAACTTCCCATTGAAGGGGGAAAGTGGCTTCAAATTCTTCCCGAAAATCCTTTTAATTTAGAAAAATTAAAAAAAATAAAAGAAAGCCAGGATAATCTTAAAGCTCAAAAAATGGGTTTTAAAGACCTTTTTGCGGCCTTCTTTAAATTAAAAAAAGACGCAGAAGAAGCAAACGGGCTTTCAGCATTCTCTAATTATCGCATATTTATAGATCCTGCGGCTCCTTCTTCTTTTTACTGCATGGATCAGAATGAAGAAATAGCCATTCAATTAAACATCAAGCAAAATAAAGAAGGGGTGATTGTAGAAAGCGCCATCGATCATCGCACATCGCCTGCAAGCACGTGGCAGATCAATCAGGCCGGGCAATATCAAAGCACTGCCTTAGAGGCTTTGTCAGGCTTTGAAAATAAGGCTAACATGCTGCTTTGGAGCCAGAATGGGAAGCTAAAAAAAATCGAACTGCCGCGTTATCAATTAACATTTGCCTGTCAAGGGGAGAGATTAATTTGCACTGAGGATCCTTTTGAAGGCTACTTCGTCGACCTTTCAGCGACTTTGCAAGAAAAGAAGGGGCTTTTCCAAGCGTTGGTATTGCAGCATCCCGATCCAACTAAGCCCAAGAAACTGTTAGTTCCACAAGCAGATGCGCTTGTGGCTCGCCAGGAATCCATTTTCCCGCAAGCGCGAGGCTTTGCTAAAATCGGGCTCTTTTTCGAGCAAATGAAAGGCATTTTTAATGCTTTGTCCGGACAGCGTTTTAAAATCGACCAACGCGTGAGATTTGAAATGGATCCGAACAAACATTCCCTTTCTTTCACAGCTTTTGACATCCGTCCTTTTACGGGGGAAATTTGCGAAAAAAGGCAAGACTGGGAAGCCGATGTCCTACAGCTTGTCAAGCTGGCGCTTAAGACAGACCAGCCGGCCACTGCTTGGGAGATGCTAAAAAACTTTGAAATGCAGCCGCAAAAATTAAACCGCAAATTGATCAAAGATTTAGTCGAGTTCATTCAGCAGCCCCTGCTGAATACCGGAGGCGAGGCGGCTCTTAAAATCAAGCTCGCATTAAAGTTGAAACATTGTTTAAAGCAGAGCAAGCAGTGGAAGAAAACAACCAAAACGACTCTTAACGAGGCTATGCTGCAATTAGGCCAAGTCTTATTTGCGCATGGCAGGAAGATTCCCAATGAACTTCAATTGGCAAAGGAAGAGCGCATAGAACTTGCCCGGCTGTTTAAGAAAGCGCTTCCCACTTACTACAATCAGCATTTAAAGATCTACTTTGCCGCTGAAGGGACGCCAATCAACCTGTCTTCTCCAGAATTACAGACGGGTGATGATCCTTTTATCGCTCAATTAGCAGAATGGAAGGCGAATCGGCCTCCTATCGAAACAAAAGATCGCATTACGGCATTGGAATCAGCCCTTAATCCGGCCGTGCGTTTATCAGATGAAGACTTAAGCTATCCTATTCCACGAACTGAGAATGCTGTTCCTCTTATAGATTTTAGCCAAGCAGATGAAAATCATTTGTTTGAAGAGAGGGAACAAGAGCTTCCTTCTATTGATCTCACAACTTATCGGGCTAAAACCGGCTGCGAAAAACATGCTTTGGCAGAGTATCAAGCCGCTCTTGATCAATTTAAAGAGAGCGAAATACGCCGTCCTCTTCATTTAATTAAAACAGGACGAAAAGAGCTTAAAAAATACCTAGACAATGAATGGATCCCTAAAAAAGCACGCTTTGAGAGGGAATTGATGGATCGGCAAGCCGAGATCGAATCCTTCACCCGCCAATCTGCAAATGGAGGGGAACAGCTTGCTATTTACGCTGGAAGCCAATCTGCGGCTTCATTCGATGAATTGCGCCAAGCGCTGGCTTTTGATGAATTGGAAAAGCTGCAACAGGCAGGACGCCTTCCTTCCTCTATGGATATCGCTAAATTGAAGCATATGCTGATTGACTACTTTGAAGTGTTGACTCGTCGAAATGCTTATGAAGCTGTCATTAAACTGACCCAGGAAATTTTAGCAAGAGGCAGGCTGGATAATCAAGAAGAGTGGCAATCCATGTCGGAAGCGCTTTACCGCCTCTTGAAAGTTTCCCGAAATTTTGACCCTCATCAGGATCCGCGCCTCCTTATTTTTACAGCCCAGCAATTTATTAACTTAAAGCCATTAGATGGCGGGCTGGACCAGCTGACTCTTTTAGACGCCCTTGTTAAAAATCCTTATGCAATCGTTCAGGCGCCGACAGGGGCAGGAAAGACAGCGGTTCTGTCTGTCATGCGCTCCCTTCATAAAGCCAATGGAAAAAATCTCGTTATTCAGAAGGTCCTTCCGGCCCTTTACCAGCAGACGTATGATAAGTTCCAAGATGTACTAGGGGATCTTTATGGCACGGCCATTTATGCCTTGCGCTTTAATTTGAAGATGCGGCTGAACAGGCAAGAGAAGATCATGGTGCAGAATGAAGAGGGGAAATGGGAAGAGAAAAAAATCGATCACTCGATTTTTAAAGACATGTATTTAAATCTATTAGAGACTATGAAGAATAAGGGATGCGTGTTGACCGATTATAAATCGCTTCCCTTGCTCGAAGAGATGTTCTTTAAAGTGGGCCAAGAGTTGCTGGAGAAACACCTGCAAGGCTTGCCTCCTCCTCCTTTGCAAGAGGAGCATTTCACTTATCTGCGCAAAATCTTGGTCCTTCTGGAGAATAAAGCAGATGAGAATATGGATGAATTCGACCAACCCAACCGCCCCATCCAAAAAATTCAAATTGATTTGGGAGTGGGCGGCCGTTTGCTTCCTCAGTTCCTTCTCGATCATTCGCTTGAAATTTACGACATGCTTGCGCAGGATCCAGAATTAGGACTGCTTAAAAATATTCAGGGAGATCTTTCAGCGGAAACGCGTGCTGCAGTCATTGAAAGGAATGCGCAAAAAATGGCAATGAAGCTGGCGCAAGAAGCAGGCAATCCAAACCTTAAAATGTCCTTGCAGGATTATATCCTAGGTAAAAATGAGGATTTGCTGCCTCTTATTCAAGGGCAATCGGAGGCTTATAAAGACCGTTTAGCCCTTTGCAAAGACCAGTTTAGCATTTATTTGCCCTTAACTTTGCAGTTTAAGCAAGGATCACGCTATAAGAGGAGCGATGACGGTTCAAAAACGCTGCCTTGCTATAATAGCGAAAAGCATGATGCCAAATTTGGAACTATTTTAGAGCAAATAAATTATACCATCCAAGACTATCTTCAATCGGGAATTACGCTTTATGATCTGAAGCCTTGGCTGAAAGATCTCAAGCAGCGATGGGAAGAAACAGAAGATCATCAGGCTAAGGAAGCTATTCTAGTCCAATTTCATCGCATTTTGCCCAGTTTCTCCATTATAGATGCCGCGCAGATAATGGAAACCGAAGAAGGCGCTAAAACGCTCATCACGCAAATCAATGCGGATAAGACAAAGGTGACGGAATTCCTGCTTGCGCGTTTAAGACAAATGAAGACAAGCGGGGCTTTAATCTCCATGGATCCGCAAAATATCGTCGACATGAGTAGAGTCGTTTCGGCCGTTTCTGCGACCATGGGGTCTCCCGAGTCTTTGCATCGCCAATTTCAAGTCGATACCCTCATGAATGGGCAGATCCAAGCAAATATGGTTTACCGTGTGAAAAAGCGGGCCTTAAAGGAAGAGGTCATTGCTTATGACCCGGAAGATCCGTCTTCCATGCTACGCGGGGTGCAGCGGACGATTCACGCAATTATCGATGGGGCAGGCGCTTTTGAAAACACTGCGCAAGCAGCCGAGATGCTTAAAAATCACAGTCCTTCTTTAGAGCAGGTGGGTTATCATAAAGAAGATGAATCGATTGCTTTTGTGGGGAACCCGACAGGCGATCTTGATAAAACAGCCTTTATCTTCTCCCAGTCCCATACAAGGGGAACGGATATTCGGCTTAAGGATAATGCCGAGGCCATTTTAACGCTTACCGAAAAAGATGGCATTCGCGAGGTCTTTCAAAAAGAAGGGCGGTTGCGCCAGAGCAGGCAGCGCTACCAATTGGCTATGCCTAAATACCAAGGCATCCAATCGGTCTCTCAAGAAATTGCTCACGCAATCACGCAAGACGCCTTAGTAGATGCGAAGGATATCTTTAGAAAATGCAAGCAAGAGCCTAGAGCGATTATGCGGGCAGCTATAAGAAAACGCTTGCTTAATGCAGATACAATACCAGAATTTATAGCCCTCTTTCAAAATGACGAGTGGAGAAGCTTCTTTATCACCAAGCCTGAACCTCATTTTGATACGGCAGGCAGTTATTTTGCGGAGCGCCAGCATATTCAGTTTGAAGATCAACTCCCAGGAGAGGTATTGAAGGCTTATAAGCCGCTCCTCATTCAAAAGGCTAGCGACTGGGGATTGGTGGATGCGGTAGAACAGCTCAATCAAATTCAGTATTCGAACGAGCTTTTGGCCATGATGCCTGACAGAGTAGCGCCTTTAGGCGCTGCGCAAGGGGAGCTCGAAACGGAAGTGCATGTTGAACAAGAAGAAGAGAGCGAACAGGAGCAAGAAGCTGAATTGGAATTTGAGACCCAACAGGTCAGAACAGAGCAGCGTTCGCTTGGCGTTTATCCCGTTAGGACATGGAATGACAATGAGCTTGTCCATAGCGTGGCTGAAAGAATTAACCCCGCTTACAATCCTTTGCTGAAGGTGACGGATCAGTTCTTGCCATTTTCCAGATTGGGAACAGCCGCCCTGCATCAACGGCGCCCCTTTGATGAATCGATGTATCGAATCGGACTGGTTTATTTTGACCTGGATTATTGGAATGGAACTATTAAGCAAGCTATCATAGAGGATCCCTTAGAAGATTTTCACATTGCTATTGGAAAGGGCGCCTATGACATTAGGACAAACCGGATTATTGAAAATAGAAGCGTACAAGTCACAGAAAATAATCCTACGGATTGGTTTTCTAGACATGTTGAGAAAGATTTTACGAATTTACCCCAATTTGTCCCGCTTATTGCCCAAATCAAATTTTTAGACGGGCGCACAACTGGCTACAGCGAGGGAGAATTGCAAGCGCTTGCGGATTGGCTGCGTGAGCAAGGGGTTGAGAGAATGAGGGATCATTTGCTCAATGAAATTCTCCGCTTCCGTTATCAAGATAAACAGGCGTTTATGGGAAGCCAGCTTCAACAGCTTTTTGATAGGCTTATTCCACAGCAAGGATAACGCTTTATTGCTCGGTCTGACTAATTTGATCGGGTCGAGCAATAAGACTATCGCTTTGCCATTAAAGGGAATCCGCAAGGCGCTGGACGAGTGTCTTAGCCATCAGGGCATGATAAAGCAAGCCCTTTGATCCCATGCCGGTCAGAACCCATTGGCGAGAGGGCAATTGAAAAAGAAGAGGAAGATGGTTTGGCGTAACGGCTCTTAGGCCAGCATAACAGCCGATTAAGGGCGCCTCCCCTAAGTAGGGAAGCATAGCTGCGATTTTAGGTAAAATATCTGCTTTGGCTACTTCCGGCTGGCTTTCCGCATGGGACCAGCCTCGCTCATACGTGGCGCCTGCCAGGCAGGTCTGCTGTCCGGGAGTCATCAAAAGATAAGCCTGGGAATTAAGCGCGCAAGGCAAAGAGGGATGAGCAGGTGGCCAAGCTAATTCCAATACCTGTCCTTTGACAATGGATAGCGGCAGATGAGACAGCTCGGCAAAATTCCTTGTATGGGCGCCTGCCGCAATAATGACATGATCGAATTCATTAAGCTCTTCTAAAGTTTTTATTGAGCGCAGCTCAAAGCTGGCGCCTTTTTCCTGGCAGGCGAGCCAAAGGCCTTGAAGATATAGGGCAGAGTGGAGGATTAAACCTTGCTTGATCCATAATCCCGGAACTGCGGCACAACCGGGAACTTTCATTTGGCATTGATCGATTCCTAGCCATTCGACATCTTCCGGATAAAGCTGGGCGCAGCGTTGGTAATCTTGCTGCTGCTCCTCTGTTAAAGCAAGCCGCAAAATGCCGGGCTGAGGAGCTGTGACCGATTTTTTCAACGCTTGTGCGGAAACTTCGATCAGCTTTTTTGTTTCTTCCATTCCTTCTCTTCCCATCCGATTTAGTTTGGCATGGGCGCCTGCAAAGGGATGCAAAAGCCCGGCAGCTATACCGGACGTGCCTTTTCCAATTTCTTTGTTATCAAATAATTGAATATGTAAATTCCGAAGGGATGGATGATTGAGTAAGTGCCAAGCGACAGCTAGGCCGCAAAAACCAGTTCCGATAACGGCAATGTGCATTTTTTTCCTCAACTAATCAATTGCTTGCAGGGCAATCTTGAAAATCATACAGAAGATAAGAAATTATAACAGGATAAAACACGATAAGCTAGGTGAAACTTTCCCGGAATTTATTCTTTAGCAGGCTGGTTGATCCAACACGAGTAGACTGCAATCTGACTGGAAAGAACGTGAATCCAGGCGATTAACAATTTGAAGACAAGCGCTAAGGGGAGGGAATAACCTCAAATATCGATTATGAGGGGTTTTAATACAGTCTATAAAGAAAGCATAAAAGAAAATTGAAAGGAAGGAACCTTCTATTAAGGGTCATTTCCTCCTTGCATTTGAGTAGAATAATATTGGTATTAGCAGTATGATCGAAATTTTAATGGTTTCAATTGTTTAAATTTAACCTTATTCTAAGGAATAAAAGTGGAAATAAGAACTGGTGCTAAAAAAGAACTCAAGCGCATTTTGTTTTTATTATCTGCAGCAATCATTTGTGCAGGCCTGCTGACCGTCTTTATGCTCTATTTTTATGGGCCGACAGGACGTTATTTGGCTGGAAATAGCATTTTAACTCCTTTGACGCTGAGCCAAATTAATTTGAGAGACAAGCATCCTCAAACGGGTCAAAATGTTCGTTTCATCTTTGATAAAAATGAGTTTTCCTATTTTGATCGCAAATTGGGAAAAAGGCATCAACTTGTCATTCCTTCGGATGAATATGAACAGTTTTATCATTTGGTTTCTTCTGATAAAAGCCTAGAAAATGTGACGGCAGAAATAGAAAGGGCTTTCAATTCCGCTCATCCTACCTTATTGACAACAAATTTACGCATAGATGTATCTGGATTTGCTCCCGGCTCTAAAATCGTTCAAATAATTCAATTTGCCGAAAATGACTATTTTCGGGTACAGCTGCATGGCGACGGCCAAGGAATGGAATGGGCCTATTTTTATCATTCAGGCCTTTATCAAACAATTATGGCTCTCTTTACCGCACATACAAATTTATGAAAGGTCGATTGTTATTTTTAGGTACAGGATCTTCGGTAGGTGTACCGGTCATTGGGTGCAGTTGTGCTGTCTGCTCTTCTGCTTCTCCTTACAATCAGCGCCTCCGCCCTTCCGTTCTTATCCAAACAGAGCAGAAGAAACTATTGATTGATCCGGGGCCGGATTTTCGGCAGCAAGCCCTTCGCCATCATATCACAATGCTGGACGGTATCTTATTGACGCATGCCCATCATGACCACACCTCTGGGGTCGATGATTTGCGGCCCATTTATTACAGGAGAGAGAATCCGCTGCCAGCTTTGCTCTCTGAGGAAACGGCTTTGGAGCTTCAAATGCGCTATTACTATATTTTTAGATCAGAGGATCCGGATGAAACCTTTGTTCCGCGCATTCAGTTGCAAATTCTTCCGCCGCAGCGCGAAGGAAGCGTCGATTTTATCGGCTTATCTATTGGATATATGACATACGAGCAAGGGGGCATGCTTGTGAATGGATTCCGATTTGGGGATTTAGCCTATCTTTCTGACATCCGCTTATTCTCGCATACCCTTTTTGAACAATTGCAAGGGATAAAAACGCTCATTATCAGCGCACTTCGCCATACTCCTTCGCCTTTGCATTTCTCCGTCGATGAGGCCGTTGACTTTGCCCATCGAACCAAAGCCGAAAGAGTGTGGCTGACTCATCTTTCGCATGAGTTAGATCATGAAAAAACCAATGCCTATCTGCCCGATCATATTAAGCTGGCCTATGATGGATTGGAAATTGAATTTGGGAACCCATCCTAAGGATTTACTATGGCAAATGAGAAAAATATACATAAAGAGTCGACCCTAATTTCGCATGAAGAAGAAAAAATCCAACGCGCTCTTTTAGTCTCTGTTTATCAAGGTCCGTCAAATAAAAAAATTTGCGAAGAACATTTAGATGAACTTGAATTATTAGCCCGCACCTATGGAATAGAAACGGCCTGTAAAATGCCTTGTGCCATCCGCAAATTTGATGCCTCCATTTATATTGGCAAAGGAAAATTGGAAGAGCTTATTCAATTATCGAAAGAATTGCAGGTAGATCTAGTTATTTTTGATGATGAAATTACTCCTGCTCAGCAAAGAAATTTGCAAAAAGCGTTTATCATCCCTGTGATGGACCGGACTGAAGTCATTTTGGGAGTATTCGGACAAAGAGCACAGACGAAAGAGGCCAGGCTACAGATTGAATTGGCAAAAGTTAAATATGAAGTGCCTCGTTTGAAACGCATGTGGACACACCTATCGAGACAGGCAGGAACTTCCGGCGCAGGAGGCGGGGGCGCTTATTTAAAGGGAGAAGGCGAGAAGCAAATTGAAATTGACCGCCGCATCCTTAAACGCAAAATCGATCAGCTGCAAAAAGAAATTGAAGAGGTGCGCGCCAATCGAGAGACTCAGCGCCAGTCTCGTACTCGCTCCGAAATTCCCGTTTTTGCGATTATTGGCTATACCAATGCCGGGAAATCTACTTTGCTGAATGCTTTGACTGAAGCTGGCGTATTTGTGGAAGACAAGCTGTTTGCCACTTTGGATACGACGACGCGAAAATTTACGCTCAAGAATAATCAAGATATTCTTCTTATTGATACCGTGGGTTTTATTCGCAAACTTCCTCATTTACTAGTTGCTGCTTTCAAAAGTACATTGGAAGAAGCTTTAGAGGCAGATATCTTATTGCATCTCGTTGATGTCAGTCATCCCATGGCAGAAGAGCAGGCGGCGACAACGTATGAAGTGCTTAAGGAGTTAGGCGCCGGCCGCAAACCTATCATTACAGTTTTAAATAAGATTGATAAATGCGAAAATCCCCACATGATCCATCGCATTCGCATGAGTTATCCCAAAAATGTTCTCATTTCTGCTTTGAAGCGCGAAGGATTCGATGATCTGCAAGAGGTGATGATTCAAGAGCTGAAGCGTCAGCGCACAATTGTTGAAATGCGCATTCCACAGAGCGAATATGCCGCCGTTAGCGAGATTATGCGTTCCGGAAATGTCCTAAACCAAGACTATGAAGAAAATGATGTCTTACTGCGCGTAGATCTTCCCATTCCCATAGCCAATAAATATGCGCATTATCAGCTCATTGATAAGACTCATAAGTAAAAAAATGGATTATTCAATTCAACGTTTGCCAGAAGAAGACCGACCCCGAGAGAGGTTATTGCGTTTCGGGGCTGAGTCTTTATCTGTTGTCGAGTTAATTGCTTTAATTTTGGGAAGCGGAACTAAAACAACCCCTGTTCTTCAGCTCGCCCAGCACCTCATTGCTCGCTTCGGAAGTTTACAAAAATTGGCTGAGGCCACAATGGCAGAATTGCTGGAGGTCAAAGGAATTGGGCAAGCAAAGGCCATCCAATTAAAGGCCGCTTTAAATCTCGGTATGCGAGCCTCCCGGCAGCTGATTAAACCGCGGTGCAAGATCGAGCATCCCATCCATGCTTATCAGCTCATAAAAGAAGAAATGGAAAAAGAGACGCGGGAAATCTTTGTTGTCATTCTGCAGGATACAAAGGGATATATCATTTGCCATGAAATTGTTTCCATTGGCAGCCTTTCGCAAGCCCTCGTTCATCCGCGAGAAGTCTTTTATCCTTGTATCCGCCATAAAGCGGCTAGCTTAATTGTTGCGCATAATCATCCAAGCGGCGATCCTACTCCCTCTCCTCAAGATTTTGAATTGACGCGGGTACTCGTTGAGGCCAGCCATTTGCTCAGCATTCCTTTGCACGATCACTTAATTATTGGAAAAGACTCTTTTATTTCTTTACGCCAGAAAGGATTTAATTTTAATTAAAGAGTTGAAATTTAGAATTAAAGTTAATTGTTTAATTTAAAGGTTGCCAAAAAATCCTTTAAATTGACATCCTATTTAGCATATATTTTATACAAAAATAAAAGAAAAGGACAAGCGAGCACTTAACTAATCGACCAGGCAAATCCCTGGACTGCCCATTATGCGTTACCATATGGGGCTTCTTTCTTAAAATTGAATTGACGGGCTGTTAAGTTTTAAGAAAAAAACTAGGTGAAGCGCAATAAATTTTAAAGATTATTTTTGGTTTTCTTTAATTTTATTTTAAGATTAATTTTTTGACATCGTTTTGTTTACTAATAACGTTTATTTTGTTATTATAGATTTAGATAAATAACTATGAGATTTTTTTTTGTTTCCTGTAGGAGTTTCTTATGTCTAATCCTCGTGTAACAGGTCCCTCCGGTAACTCGTCTCCTATTCCGCCTGATTATCCTGATATAGGGATAAACGGACAAATCGAGAAGGATCAAGTCGAGACTGTGACGAATGAAAAGGCGCAAGAGACACTAAAAAATCCGCCCAAGTCAAATTTTTCTTATTATAAGTTTTGGACTTGGAATTTGTTTAAAAAAGCCGATACGCCAGCATCCGACACTCAAACTCAGGTAACTCAGAATAGTAACTCATTGATTGTTAAGGAAGAGGGGAAAGGTAAAGACCAGGGTTCCGAGGTTTCTGATGATGAAGGGGGAATTGAGGACGAGTCAGGAAAGAATGAAAGTGGAGCTCAAGCCTCTTTTGAGCAAGATTTAAAAGAATTTGAGTCGGAATTGCCGCTTAGTCAAATTCCCGGAAACCTCATTCAGGAAGAGGGAAACTCGTTTCCCACTTTAGACGTAAAGGAAAAGAAATTTGAGAAAACGACAGAGAAAACAGCTCAAACCGGAAATCGCTTTTGGAATGCGCTTTCTAGCGTAGGTGGGGCAGTTCATTCCGTTGGCGGAGCAATAGTTGGAAAAGGCTGGGATTTAGCTAAGGCGGGAGGCCGATTAGCCCAGCATCAAGGGGAAAATTTAGTTCAATGGGGAAAGGAAACAGGAACAAACGCTCTTAAAAGCTATTTAAATAATTACGCCAAAAATTTAGATAAAGCGTCTTATATTGCCCATGCGCATGAGCGTATCCGCACCGCCCTTCCCAAGGATCCGCAATTTATTGAACTTGCCGGTTTTCTGACGGACCAGCTGCAAAAAGTTGCTCAAAGCAATCTCCCGAAAGAAGGGTGGCTTGGGGATAATTTGCAGGAGCAGCAGGCATTAATCAGTACACTGATTGAAATCAATCTTGCTAGAGGAATGGCTAATTTGGCCGAGCAGATTGAGCAAAATAAAGAGACGATTCCTAACTATGATAAGCAGCCTGCTTTGGTCAGTATTCTTTCGCTTTTTTGCAAAAAAGCGGAATCTCATATCAATATGGAAAAATTGGCTAGTATAGAAGAGAAATATCAAGCCAATCGAGAAGAATATAAGCGATTACAGCAAAAACTATTTCCCGATTTAGATAAAAAACCTGCATCTCAACAGGTTATTCAAGAGATTATCCAGGGAAATAAAGACTTCTCGGAAGCCCTTGAGCTATTTCCTGATTTAGCCAAACTTGTACCTGCGGACGCTCAGTTTTTGCCTTTTTCTTTGCTCAACCAAATGCTGATTAAAAATGTTGAAAATCACGAAGAGGAAAGGCTGAAAGATATTGAAGCGGGATATCCAAGTCTACTTGGACAGTTAGCGGATTTCCAAGCTTTTGCGCAAGTACTTGCAGGGGAGAGGAAACGCCACCAAGAGCTTCAGCAAATCATGCAGTTGCTGACAGACGACATTTTAACCTATTTATTTCCTAACAAAGTACAAGATGTTGTCATTCCTAGATTTGGTTTATTAAATATCTCTTATGCCCAAAACTATCTCTACAATAATATTAGGGATCTGGTTGCAGCATTTTTACAAAAGTCATATGAGCCCTTGGCTTTAGATATAGATCGCCGAAAAAAATGGGAAGAGGTCGTCCAAAATCGAATCGGTTCTCAAGTTAGCATTCCGGATTTAATGATTGCTCCGACTAATTTCTTAGTGGGATATGGTAAGAATTATATTCAGTCCGATCCTAGAGCAATCAATTTGGTGGAATGGGCCTTAAGCGCGGTTGCGGAGCCAACCAAGGAAGGGGAAGCCAATCCAGCCAATATCACTAAAAATCAAGTCCTGTCCAATCTGTCCCAGGCGGAGTTGGCCGGGTGGCTGGTAGAATCTGCTCAGGCAATGCTTCATACTCAGGATCCTCACTTGCTAAATGCAGGTTTTTTTATCCAATCGGTTTTAAATGAGTTAACGTTAGGATTATTGGCCAAAGGGGCGGAAGTCTTGATTCCTGAAGGGCATCAAGTTAAAGAAGACCAATTGGTGAAGGAATTAGCGGAGCGCATTTACGACCATTATAAATCCTTACAGCAAGGCAAGGCTGTTCCCGAAGCGTTTTGGGAAAATATCGTTAAAGACCTGCCGCTGCCTCCTACATTGAAAAATTTGATCGCGAAAAAATTGGTTGAGCAAGCGGAAAAGTATCAAAAGACTTTACGTGAAAATACCATTTTAGAAGAGGTGCGAGCGCTGCATGCCAATGCGCTTAAGAAGTTTAGCGGCTATGAAAATGCCGGTCAGTTTATCGCTATTAGCGAAACCATTAGCAATCAGCTTGTCAAAACCGTTCTGGAAAATAACATAGACTTGGTAAGTAAGTGGGGCGCTGGGCAGACCATTGAAGAACTCGTAGAGCAATATCTACCCGGTATCAAAGTTAGCGATGAGTTGAAAAAATGGTTAAAAAATAATATCAGCGCTTTAAGCAGCGAAGAAGAGGGCCAGATAGCTGAGCCTGTCGCTTTAATTAAGCAGGGCATACAAGCTGTTATTTTGACCGCTCTTAGCAATACCATTGAAATGAATTTCTCGAACAGCGAACTTTATGCGGCTCAACTGCTAAAAAATATCCACACGTCCGTTCAGAAAGCCTTTCCATCTTTTACAGAAGAACAGAAAAAGGAACTGCGTGCGGCAATTGACTTGCAGGATAAAATTAGAGCCAATAAAGCGCAGATTGAAGAGTTAAGAAAATTAGCGGCCGATCAGCCGTTTAAAGGGCTGGATTGGTTGCAGATCAATCTTATCAAGCAAGTATTAAGATCCGAGCAGCTAGCTACCCGAGCAGATGATTATGTCACTAGCTTGGAAGCTAAAAAGAACGACATCTTGGAAAAATTAAGGGTGAATTCGCCTTTGGCATGGGATGATAGTGAGTTAGACAAGATTCGCTCGGCTCTTGCTTTCCGCCAAGTTGTCCAGCAAGAGCTTGCTGAGGCTAGGGCTCAGAAGCCTAGTTTGACGGAAATGGCTTTCTTGATGGAGAAAAGAGACCGGTTGAACGCAGACAAAGAGCTAGAAAAAGAATTGGCTAGCGATACGAAGAAAACGGCTCAAGAGCTTGCACAATATGAGATATTGATAGGGCTTTTAAATTATCCGACCGAAAAGTTGCAGTTAATCTCCGATGTGTTAAACATCGATAAAACACTTCAACATGCGCGCTTAGAATTAGAGCATTTAAATAAAGATCTTGAGCAAGCGCATCAGAATGTGCAATTTGAAAATATGAGTTTGGATAAGACCAATAAGAAAGAATGGTCAGCCGCAATCAATTGGATGGGAAAAATCTTAGATAGCCGAAGGACAACTAAGCAATTGATTGCCGAAAATCAAGAGTTGGCCCAAGAGCTGGAAGCGCATATGGAGCCTTTCCGCTTGCTGGCCAATGAATTGACAGCCTTAATTGGATTGGAGCAAAAGAATAAGCTAGGTCTGCCTGCTGTATTGGAAAATAGGATTTGGCCGCTCATTGAGCAAGCTAAAGAGAAAACGATTCCATTGATTCTATTCGATCAAGTCTCGCCTATGCTGCTGCCGGTGATGGAAATAGAGGAAAATCGGGCAAAATTGCAAAAACTGGCGCAAGGGAATAAGCTTTTGTCAGATCTTTCCCATGCTACAGCAGAAGATTTAATCGGAAAAATCCCTGATTTTATCACTAGCTATCGCCCCTTTGCCGACCTCATTCTGAAAGTTGCCAAATACACCAATCGGTCTGCTAGTAATATTAGCCGCATGGATAAGGCTTTGCGAGCAACAATGTTGAAACTGGGCAAAGAGGTAATCGTAGCCGATCGCATTAAGTCTTTGCTGGGAGATAAAGTGGCAGCTGATCGCGTAAATGCTGTCGCAGAGACCCTTTACCAGGCGACACAAGCTGCAGGACCAGAAGGAGTGACAAAAACGACTATTTTCCGCTTATTAAAGCAGGAAAATCCGAAAGAAGCGGTTAATATATTAGATAAGAAGGCGCAAGAATTGGCTTATCAGCTCAATACGCTTTTAATTAATTCCGGAAAAACCAAGCTAACTGAAGAGCATCTGATAGAAGCTTACACCACTTTTTCAGGAGCTAATTTAACAGCTGCAGAGAAAGAGGAATTAATAAAAGATTTAGAAAAAGAAGAAGCTGTTACCAAAATTCAAAGAGTTGTCATTAGTCCGGAAGAGATCGCCCGCTTTATTAATGATGCGATTCCCGGAGCGACCGAACTTCATGCCTTGCTTGCTCCTCAAATTCAAGCTGTTATCTCAGGAGATGATAAGACATTTGAAGAAAACCGTGGTTTTGCAAAGCAATATGTTGAAGCAATGATCCTTCGCCTGTGTGTCAAAATAGCAAGCGCAAATGAGGGAGAGAATGTTTTAGCTGTCCTGACCGAAAAATTGAAAAATATGGCGTTAGACTCTGACCTCATAGAAAATAAAACGCGAGAAGAAGCGGCTCGCATCATGATCGATAAGGCTTTTAGCGATATCGCCGGTATAGAATCCGAAGCGGATTTAAAGGGCGTACCCTTAGCTCTTCAAAAGCTTGTCTATAAAACACTTAAAGAACAGGCGTATCTGCAGATTAGCCCGATGTTGTTTCCCATGATTGAACGGACACAGAACAAGCAATTGCTCGATCGCCTATCCGGATCAAAAATGATGAGTAATCTGGCTAAAGCATTAGCAAATGATGTCATGTACTTATTGCCAGCCGGATTAAGCAGTTATCTCCCTATTACGAAACAGCTATGGGTTGATTTGTCCGGAAAAGAACCTACTAATGAACAAGTAGAGGCTTTTGCTGACAAAATCCGTGAGATGATGAAGAACTCTCCGGATAAGCATGTTTACAACCGCAAGCTATTCGAATTGTACGAGGCTGTTTCTCAGACGACTTTGACTGATGAGCAAAAAACTAATCTGAGAAAGACTTTAAATGAGAAGGGCTACAAGTCTAAGATTCAAAATATAAAAATCACTCCCGAAGAGTTGGCGGAATCCTTAGGCAATTTCCTGCCACATATTGAAGGCTCTCTTCAGAAGTCGGTTGCAGAAGCTTTCCAAGATTTGACGCGCAATGAAAGCGAAGCTTACCAGAATATCTCTGGTTTTGCAGGTCAATACATTGAAGGAATGCTCCTGCGCATTTTCATTAAAATTGCGGAAAAGAATCCTCGCGAAAGAGGCAAGGACAGTCTTGTTGTTTTAACGGAACGTTTGCTTAATTTGGCAACAAGCAAATATCAAGAGACTAAAGATCGGAATTTTGAAGAAGTGGCCAAAGAGCTCAATGATGCCGTCTTGAAAGATGTTTTGGGAATTAATTCCAAAGAAGATTTAGAAGGTCTCCCTCCTCCGTTGAAAGCGAAAGTTTATAATGCTCTTAAGGATGTCTTGGGTACAATGGCGGTTAAAGTTTATAGCGGTTTAAAAACGCTAGATAGCGATCAACCGGCCATCAAAGAAGCGAGAAAAGAGCTGAAGCGTTTTGGGGTCGAAGAGAACTCGCAGCGTGCTTATGCCGACATCCTAGCCGAAGATCTAGCCAACATGGTTGTCTCGGCTGTTCCTCACACGCTGACTGAAATCGCCGGCGGCACTAATATGCGCGGGGTGACGCTTATCTCCAAAAGCGTTCAAGATCATTTACAAGAGTTATCTAGAGGCAATCTTCAAGTAGCTGGCTTACTGTTGAATTATGCGAAAGCTCCTCTCTTTGAAACGATGTTAAGCAATAATTTAGCTAAAATCGGAGATCCTAATCAATTAGTGACCGATAAGAAGAAAGCGGCGGATCTGATCAGTAATTTAGTGGTCGTGCCTTTAAACGGCGTATTATCTAAGGCTGTAGATTTTGAAAAACAAAGAGGAGCCGATTTTAATCGCAAGTTGATGGTCAATGTTTTAAAAGTAGCCACCAACCATTGGAAAACGCTGAACGAAGCAAAGAAATTGGCTGCCTTAGAAGGTCGTTCGCATATTTCGCACGCGGATTTTGTCAAATCTTCTCCTCAATTGCATCCGGCAGTTCCCGTTGCACCTGTGTCTTATGCCCAATCGTTGGCTGCTATTAAGGAGAAATTGCAAGGGGCTCTAACTGATGAACAGCTAGATCGTCTGGAGAAAGAAATTAGGGAAATGGTAAAGGCCGAGGAAAAAGACATTAAGATTTTTACCGCCCAAGATCTAATTGATAAAATTAATGAAATTAAGGGAGAGCCTATTTCTGATGCGCGCAGGCGCGCCTTGAAAAAGATCAATCCTGTAACGAATAAATCCGTTATGGATCTTATCCATGAAGAGGCTCAAGCGATTAAAAAGCAAAGACAAGAGGCTTTCTACGATCCGACATCGCGTCTCCTCTTAAAGATGATTTTCCCAAAAGGCAAAGATGATTTGGAATTTGTGCCTGAAGAGTTGCGCAAGCAGACTTGGAAGATCCTTAAGAAAAATTTATTTCCTAAGATGCTTCCTATGATTATGGAAACTGTCTTGGAGCAAAATAAATTAAAGAAGATGGTGCTTAAAAGTCTAGAAACCCTAAAAGACAATTTGGATCAAGAAATAGTGCTGGATCATACGCCTCCGGAAGATCCTTCCTTAGATGAGTTGGATGCAGCGTCTGGCGCTCTTATGGTAGAAGTTCTTGAAACAATCGAATTACCTAGCTGGATTAAGAAAAAACTCAAGGATCCTCGTACAGGAGAAGTCAATCCTGCCCTAGTAAGATCATTGGGAGCAACTTTAAGAAAGCAATTTAATGAGACCTTCATTAAAGATAAGTTAGAAGTGGCATTAAAAGCCGCTGTTCAACGCGACGAGCATGGCAATCCTACTTTGCACTATGATACTTCAAGCCAAGCAGAAAAAGCTGAAGCGAGAAGAAGGGAAGGGGCTGCATTGGATGTCCGCCTCCGTAAAACCTCGCGTGAATTGGTGGATTCAAGCATCTCTTACTTTATTAGAAGCACCTGGAAGAAAGCGCAGGCTAAATTTGATCGCGCTATTCAGGGAATAGCCGGAAAATTTGGAATGAAAATTAAGCGTGCTTTAGATGCTGTATTTAGATTCGTTTTCTTCAAGATTATCGGTACAGCTCTTGCATTTTTGTTCAGCCCTATTAAAGACTGGGCAAAGAATAAGCTTTATGACTATATCATGCTAGATCGCAACCGTGATTCTATTATGGAGTTTCTCACTCGCATACCTGAAGATCAGCCGGTAGAGAGCTTGCATGCCGTCTATAATGAAGACCTAGCCTACAAGCTAGCTGAAGCGCTCAGAACAACAGTGGAAGACGTGATGAAGACTCCGATTCCCGAGCCAAAAAGACGGCCTCCCAGAGGGCCTGATTTGACATCTGCTGCGCCTGCTGCATAGTCCAAACTATTCCTCAATTAAGCCATGCCTGTCGTAAAAGGGCATGGCTTTTTTCTTTGCTTAAAAAATCCCTTTCGCACTATCTCCCGCTTCCTTCTAGGAAGAAAATAATCTCAAATATGGGGTATTATGGGATTTAATACAGCCTCTTACAGGGCTACTTAAAAAACTCCAAACTCAGGTTAAAAGGCTTTTAACCCAACTACTAAATAAACGTTCATATTGGCTCTGTTTGGTTTATGAAATTAATGTATTAATATTCATTAGAGTGTATGAAAACTCATAGGCCTGTATTGAGAGTCTTTTCTTCTTGGGAGGAAGCCTGAAATTGAGAGGTATAATGACCTCAATATGTTCTTATCTTCCTTTTCCTTATAAAGAAAACGGCTTGAAACGCGGGCATTAGCGGATTTAATACACCTTTAGGAGGGTATTATTAAATTAAATCAATGAGTAACATCCGATGAATCAGGGAAAATAGAAGGGATTTATGTCCGTTCATAATAGCTCTCCTCCTTCTCCATTTATTCTTCATCAAGCAAGGGATATCCCCTCGGCTTCTGTTTCTCAAAGCTCGGGATCGTCTTTTCAATTTTTATTGCAGCGCACCCAACAATTTTATGGCAATTATGCGCCTAAATCAGTGAAGGCAGCTGTACAGATGACGGGCAATATTCTTTCCGTTTCAGGCCGTACGGCATTTATTGCTTTCTTATGTTTAGAAGAATGCCTAACAGGATTTAAACCTATAGATCCCCAAAGCTGCATCGAAGAGAGCCTAAAACGATTGGGACGATATGATGAGAATTTTTCTGCTTGTTGTCATTTTATGACACACTTAGCTGCGCAAGCTTTTTTGAATAGCGAGCCTTTGATTGAACAAACGCTGAAGGGAGCGATTCAAAACTATCCCTCTGCTTATCCATTTTTAGGCAAGGAGGAACAGGCAAGGAATAGCGTTGAAGGAACGCCTGCACTTAATCCCTTAAATGGACTGAAAGGGTATTTTTTTGATTGGGCAGGAGAATGGGCTGCATGGTTTATGCAGGGAAATAAGGAACTGATTGCTAAAACCATTCAAGCAAATCTATTGAATATGTTAGCCAATCTGGCCGATCAGTCAGACATGAGTCATTTAGAGGAAAGCAGCTTCAACAATCCTTTTGGCAGCATTTTAGCTGTTCTTGGAGAATGCCTACAGGCTTATCAGAAAGAGCTAAATGACTTGGAAAATAATGAAAATGCAGAAGAGCGAGAAGCTCAGATACAAGGACTCTTTCAAAGACTGTCCAATGAATTACTCATAAAATGTTTTCCCGGAAAAGAAAAAGATATCAAATTATTTCATCCCACTATTCCAGTTGTTTACTTTCAAGGCTTGATTTGGCAGGAACTTGAGCAGAAATTGCCTCCTTTTCTCTGTCAATTATATAAAGAGACCAAACCTTTGAAAGCAAGTCAGTTCAATGGGGTGGCAGAGTCGGATCAAGCTTTGCAGATAGGGAGCGCAGGGCGCTTGATTAAGCGTCCTTCTTTTTTCGTTGAAAGCGCCACTTTAAGCAAGTTATTAAATAAAATTAAACCCAAATTAGTTTCTTGGATTGAATGTCAAGGGGTTGAACCGCATAAAGCTCAATTTTTAGGCGATTTCTTTTCTAAATATCTTAAGGAATTGCTTTTAACAGACACCCCTTCTTTGAAGATGATGGGATCTTTTCTTGAACGTTATTTCATGGAAAGAATCCTTTTTAATGTCATGCAGGCTTTGCAGAAAGAGGATCAGTCTGTATCACTCAACGGTCAAATAGAGTCTTCTCTACCCCCGTTTGTCAAGCAAGCCAATCGCCTATTGACTTGCTTAAATGAAAATGGGCAAACGGACCGAACTGGAAAGACCCTCATTTTTATACGAGAATTATTAAATATATGCGGATTGGAGCAAAAAGAAAGCCTGCCCGTGCCTCCGATCATACAAGAAGCAGCTTGGTCTTTCTTGAAAGAATTCCAAACAGAAAAATTGCCGCTCTTTTTAACGGATATGGTGATAGGTCAATTAGATCATTTAAACCCCTCTATTTTTGCCGATGGAAATAAGGCTTTCTTAAATGAGCAAAACGGCTCCGCTTCCTTAACAAACTTTATTAAGTCTTCAGCTCCTATTCTAACCGAGTGGGTAATCGAACAGATGGCTGCCTTGAATTTTGAACAAATGAGCCGCTCTTTGCCCGATCTATTTTGGTTTAATGAAGATCAAAAAAGAGAATTAGATTGCCAGTTTAAACTGTTGTTTAACGATAGCCATTCTGGAGGACAATTTATAAGACGAATAGCAGGCGAGTTTTTACAAGGAATGGCATTTGAATTCTTAAAAAATCTATCTCTTAACTATCAGCAGGCCCAGAGGCGGGGAGAAAGGCCTCTTCCTTTTTTTGCTTGGTTAGTCCAGCAACTGGCTGTTGGATGTAGGACGTTGCATCCGGAGAGTTGGACGGAAGAAAAGCTGAGGATTTTTAGGCAGGCAGTGGAATTAAATCATGAAATTCATCTGTCCCTCAATGAGGAGATTAAAAAACAAAAGCAAGAGACGTTAAATCATCTTTGGGAGCAATTGCAAGCTGACTTTCAACCTTTATCTCAACAGATGCTGCAATTGATAGGCTGGCATGCAGCGGATGACATGCCTGTGCCGAGGGTTTTGCAAGCTTTTATTTGGAATTGGATTCAAAAGGAACTCCCTAAAAAACTTTTTGAGCAAATTGGAAATTTGATGCTTCCGGAAATCGAGAAGCGGTCCACTATCCAAATCATACAGGCTGTTCAGTATGGAGATCAAATTATAGAAGGGTGCCATTTATTGGCGCAGGATGTATTAACCATCTTACCTCGCTGGGTGGGAAGTTTTAGGTATTTTGCAGAAGAAATGAATATTCAGCTTTATGAGGGGAGATTGACAGCTGAGCAGGTCAGCCAATTGACCCAAAAAATTATAGAGCTTGTGCGAACATCCAATGTGAAAGTTAAAAGCCTTTTTCATGCATGCGAATCTTTATTGCCTCCTCATGAGGCTTATACTACCGATCAGCAGTTAGCTCTTAAAACTCAATTCAAAAAGTATAAAGAACAAATTTGGGATATCGCATTGACGCCGGAAGAAATCGTTGAAAAGCTGCCTGTCAATTTTTTAAACCACGACGAGCAGGCCTGGATAGCGGATCAAATTCAGCATGCCGTTCATTGCCAGCAAGCGTACGCGCCTTTTTGGAATTTTATAGAATCCTATTTGGAAGGCGTGTTGTTAAAAATGGCGGCGAAGGCTCTGCAAATGGACTCTCCTACAAAAGAGGCTGTACAAAACTTGGCAAATGAAACAATTCTTGCATTGTCTGGAAAGACAAACGAGGAAGCTCAACCTGTCTTGAATCATTTTATAGATAATTTTTTTGCTATTTTAAAGATTGAACCCGACGCAGTCACCTTTGGAATTCCTTCTATTGTAAAGAATAAATTACTGGGTTTGGCTAAGATACAGGCTGCAAAGCTATTACTAAAAATCTACCACTCCTATTTCCATATCGGACATTTTCCCTTAACAAATAGAGAGGATGTGTCTGCTATAGAAGGAATGTCTGTCCCGCAAATAGGCGATGCTGTTCAGTCTTTGACGCGTTATGCGATCGATCAGGCGGTAGATCAATTCATGCAGCAGAAAAATGGCCACTTCCCAGCCATAGGGCCGTTTTATCGACTTTTAGGGCATTTTTTTGAGCATTTATTCAGGAATAGAAATTTAAAAACAGCTGGCTTATTGCAAACTGCCATAGGAGAGCATTTACCTACACCCTTTTTGGAATCTTTGTTAGCTAGATTGAATCAAGAAGCAACGGAGAGCAGCAAGCAGCAAGCGGCAGAGTGGATAAATCCTCTTTTAACCGCCAAACTTTTGCAAGTCATGATTCCTTTTGTAGACCTAGAGAAAACTAATCCAGAGATAGACCATGAACTGGTAAAAGGAGGACTGTCCGTTTTATTGCGTCATCTTAAGCATCTTAATCAATCTATTCAAGAGGGCGGATTAACGTTTCAAAATTTTGCTCGGGTAGCTGGGAATGGCCTGCACCCTCATCTCTTGGTAGAAGGGGTTGACGAACAGCGGGAATCTAATAAAACGGCATTTTATGACTATCAGGTCAAGATGCTCATGCGGTTGATTTTTCCCAATGGTAAGCGAGATTTGCTGGCCCTTGTTCCCGACCTTCCCGAAACACTCCTAATTGATGTCTGGCGAGGAATCAAAAAAATCCTTTCCTATCAGCTGCCCTCATTGGTGCCGCGCTTGTTCGAAGAAGAGGCCTTGAAAGAGATTGTGATAAAGAGTTATGAAAGCCTTCTTGGTCAGGTCGATTTCTTAACAGGTGAGGATTCGATGCCAAACCTGGAGGAAATGAACGAGGACAGCCCATGCCCCCTAGAGATAAATGCTCTAATAGGCGAGTGCCTAGTAGAGTCTGTTAAGTTAATCGACCCTCCCTTTAGCTGGTTAGACAAGCTTCCCGTTTTTTTAAAGGAACTAATAGGAATAAAAAAAATAAAAGCGCAAGTCATAGAATCAATAGGGGCCGCTGTTCAAAGGCGATTGAATGGCCAGTTGATTGTTAACACCCTTCAAGAGGCATTGCCATCTTTAGTTCAAACAAGATATGTCAGTCTGAGCGATGAGGAAAAAGCGGCAGCCCAGCAAACGGCTTTAGTGCGTATCCAAGATCTCGAGCGGCAAATTATAGAAAAGGGGATTCAGAGTTTCATTCAATTATTGGGAAAACAAATTGACCAGGCATGCGATATTTTTCCAGGTCCGACGGCAAGAAAAATTAAAACAGCTATTTTAGCTGCAGGCTCTTTTGTTGTCATTAAATGCTTAGGCGCCTTATTGCGTTTCTTTAAACTCGATCAATTCTTTATTAATCGGTTGGCCGGTTATTTGCGGCAAATAAGAGAAGGAATTATAGAGAAAATGACGTGTGTTGATATCCATGAGAATTTAGTTTTCCAGGAAATACAGGTTGTCCAATCCGTTTTAAGCAGACAAGCAACAGCACTCCAAACGCAGGTTATTAGCTAAATGAGCCGCTTTTGATGAATAAGGGAAATGCAATCTAGGCTATGAGGGGTTTTAAGAAACCCTCTAAAGACTGCCTAGTTTAATTTTTTTATAATATTTCGAGAGTTTTGATTTACACAGTCTTACGAACTGTGATAAAATCTTTCTAACTTTAAGCGATTCTTGAAAAATGAAAGAAGAAAAAGAAAAAAAATTTAAAATTGTTACTTTAGGTTGTCGTACCAATCAATATGAATCCCAGGCTTATCAAGATCAATTGATCGCTTTGGGATATCGAGCAGCCCAAGAAGGGGAGCAAGCAGATATTTGTATTGTCAATACCTGTACGGTAACGGAATCCGCCGATAGTAGCAGCCGGCACGCAATACGCCAATTGGCACGAGAAAATGCAGAGGCGCAGCTTTTAGTGACAGGGTGCTTCGCAGAAAGGCAACCCAATGTCGTCAAAGGAATGGAAGCGCGGGCCCACATTGTGCCAAACCGAGATAAAGATCGCTTGCTGGCTCAAATTTTTCCCGAAGAAGAGTTGCCAGAATTTTCCATTAAGCATTTTGACTGCCATACCCGTGCTTTTGTTAAAATTCAGGACGGCTGCAATTCTTTTTGTACCTATTGTATTATTCCCTATGTGAGAGGGCGTTCGCGTTCCCGAACCGTCGAAGATATTATTCAAGAAGTTCACTCGTTGATTGCCAATGGATATAAGGAAATTGTTCTAACTGGAATTAATATAGGCGATTTTGACGGGGGAGTAGAAAAAGGACAGGAGCCGGTTCGATTAGCGGAATTAGTACGCATTATTGACCAAATGCCTGGATTGGAAAGACTGCGCATCTCTTCAATTGATCCTGACGAAGTAGACGAAGATTTGGCAGATGCCGTCCTAAATGGTAAAAAAACCTGTCATTCTATGCATATTGTCCTGCAATCCGGATCTAATGTTATCCTTAAGCGCATGAACCGCAAATATACCCGTCAAATTTTCTTGGATACCATAGAGCGTTTGCGCACAGCCGATCCGGACTTTACTTTTACAACAGATATTATCGTTGGATTTCCGGGCGAGACAGACGTGGATTTTGCTGATACCTTAGAGGTGATGCAGCAAGTGAAATTTGCCAAAGTCCATATGTTCCCTTATAGCGATCGGCCAAGAACACGATCGGCCTTAATGCCAAACAAAGTCGCCCCGGCGATCATTCGTGAGCGCAAGCAGGAGGTGCTTCGTCTTTCTGAACAACTTGCTTTTGATCTGCGCAATCAATATGTTACACGCCGCATGTTCGTTTTAACGGAAAGTAAAGATCCGCTTCGTCCGCATGAAATTTCAGGACATACCGAGAATTTTTTGGCCGTATGGGTGCAAGGGGAGCGATTTGCCGCCAATCAACTTATTGAAGTGGAATTAACTAGCAATACACCGGATGGTTTGATTGGCCGTCCTGTCTCTCATCCTTCTCATACAGGCTTGTCGTTATATCATGGCGATTAAAATTGCAGAGCGTCTTCGCCCTTATAGTCATCTTCCCGGGACCGTTTGCCTTGTTCCGGGTTCCCCTTATGCCGTTCAAGTATTCCCTACCTTGATCCGCCTCTATCGTTTAGACAAAGCAGAATTAGAGAAAATAGGTGAAATAGCCCTGGATATACAAGGGCCATTAAGCAATTTTACCTTGCAGAGCGATTTAGAAAAGGGTGTCATAAGAGTATGGGGAGAAAGCCCGGCAGGATTTGTTCGCTATTATATCAGCAGCCACTCTCAAGGGAAGGCATTATTCCTCCACCTGGAAAAAGCGCCAGCTAATGGAATGGGCCTTGAAAAAGACGGCAAAAAAGAGGAATTGGCGGCAAAGCAAAGCCTAGATCTTTTTTCATTTTGTCCGCTGATTGGGACAGATTTCCAATTGCCATCCTTAGAGCGCTTATCCCTGGGCAGTCATAAAGCGCAGGATTGGGATCTCGTTAGAAGGCGGTTGGATTTAAAAGAGATTTTGCCTGTCTGGCATCGACTTGGGCAGCTTCTTCCTAATATACCCTCTCCGATGCCTTATGATGGCGGAACAGCCTCTCTTTTACAAAGCTGCGCGGAGCTGATTAATCAGCAAAGAGGAGGCGAGAGTGCCGTCCTGTGGAATCAGCTTTTCCAAGCCGGATTCCAAAGTCTGCTCGTTCCTCGTTTGATTGATACGGACTATCAAGGCTTTCTTTCTTCTATGCCTGCTGAGGATGCCCCTTCTCCTCTTTTTTTATTAACGGAGGGGGCTCGTTTGATTCGCCGGCTTTTTATTGAGCAAGAAAAAGCGCTGATCCGTATTCTTCCTATGCTGCCGCCGCAATTTCCTAGCGGACGGCTGCTATCTGTCCAACTGCAGGGTGGGAGCGTTTTGGATCTAGAATGGACCAAGAAAACTATTCGCTGCTTATCTTTGTTCGTCCCTTCAGACCAGCAATTGGTTTTTCATTTTAAAAAAGTCAAAGAGTTCCGCTTAAGGAAAGGGAAAAAAGAGGCCGCGAGTTGGCTAAAAACGGGCGAAACGCTTTTCTTAGAAAAAAATTGTCATTACTTCTTTGATAATTTTAGATAATCGATTAAGATCACCTTCTAGATAAGAGTCTATTTCCAGGCAAGATAGATTCATTATTTACTTGTGTATAAAACGCAATCGTTCTAATTCAAAGATAGGTTTGTTTTAATCCATGACAATGACTATGCAACCGATTCAATTCGATCCCCACTTTTATGAAAACTTAATGGGCATCATTGAAATGACCCATCATCAGCCGCATGCTGTATTGGGAATTCATCCTTTCTTTGAAGGGGCTAAAGTCATTCGTTTATGGCGGCCCGGCGCTCAGCACGTTTATTTAGAAGTGTTTGGATCTATAGTAGAGGCTACCTGTATTCATAAAGCAGGAATTTTTGAATACATCGCCCCTGCCCATACCACGGCTTCTGATTACCGCGTTTATCACCAAAATGGCCTATTGGCCCCCGATCCTTATGCTTTTCTTCCTACTTTTGGAGAGATAGACCGCTTTTTATTTGGAAAAGGAGTCCACTATCAGCTTTATCAAAAGATGGGTGGCCGATTGACGATCCACCAAGGAGTTGAGGGCGTAAAGTTTAGCGTATGGGCCCCCAATGCTAAAAGCGTGTCCTTGGTTTCTGATTTCAACTACTGGGACGGCCGGGTCAATCCCATGCGCATGTTGGGCTATTCCGGAATTTGGGAACTGTTTGTCCCGGGATTAAAAGAAGGCGAGAAATATAAGTTTGAAATTCATACCCAGCAAGGGGAAAGAAGGCTGAAAGCCGATCCTTATGCCCTGGCTTGTGAAATGCGTCCGGCGACGGCTTCAGTGATTGCCAATGTCGACCGCTTTCAGTGGCAGGACCAAGATTGGATGCAGGCGCGTTTAAAGAAGCCTCTGCAATCCACTCCAATGAATATATACGAAGTGCATTTAGGGTCTTGGAGAAAGCATGGCGATGATTTTCTCAATTACCGCGATCTGGCTCATGAACTAGCTTCTTATTGTATAGACATGGGCTTTACGCATGTAGAATTATTGCCTATTCAGGAGCATCCGTTAGATGAATCTTGGGGATATCAAGTTTCAGGTTTTTATGCTCCGACAAGCCGTTTTGGAAGTCCTGAAGATTTTCAGTACTTTGTCAATTATCTCCATCAGAAAAATATTGGTGTTATCCTAGATTGGGTGCCAGGCCATTTTCCGACAGATGATTTTTCGCTTAGCCGCTATGATGGATCGGCCTTATATGAGCATGCGGATCCACGGCAAGGATTTCATCCGCACTGGCATACGTATATCTTTAATTTTGGGCGCCACGAAGTGTCTAATTTTCTTATTGCCAACGCGCTTTATTGGTTTGAGCAAATGCATGTGGATGGATTGCGCGTCGATGCAGTCGCCTCTATGCTATATTTGGATTATGGAAGAGAAGACGGGGAGTGGATTCCAAATTATTATGGCGGCAAGGAGAATCTGCAAGCCATTGAATTTTTAAAGCATCTCAATTCCATTGTCCACTCTCTCTGCCCCGGTGTGCTCACCATTGCTGAAGAATCGACCTCTTTTCCCGGCGTGACGCATTCCGTTGAAGAGGGGGGATTAGGGTTTGACTTGAAGTGGAATATGGGATGGATGAATGATACCCTTCGTTATTTTTCTACGGATATGATTTTCCGGAATTACCATCACAATGATTTGACGTTTGGCTTGATTTATGCTTTTTCGGAAAAATTTATCAACGTCTTATCGCATGATGAAGTTGTCCATGGAAAACGCAGCCTGATCGGTAGAATGCCTGGAGATATGTGGCAGCAGTTTGCCAACCTCCGCCTGCTCTTGAGCTATATGATCTGTCAGCCCGGCAAGAAGCTTCTTTTTATGGGAGGAGAAATAGGTCAGTGGGACGAATGGAATTGCAAGCGCGAAATAGAATGGTTTTTGCTTGGATTTCCCACTCATCAAGGCGTTCAAATGATGGTCAAAGAAATCAATCACTTTTACTTGTCCCATCCGGCTTTATGGGAAAAAGACTTTAATTATGAATCCTTCCAGTGGGTAGATTTCTCTGACACGCAATATAGCATTATCAGTTATCTTCGCAAAGGTAAGAGCGAGCAATTATTTTGCGTGCATAATTTTACGCCTATGTACCATCCAAATTATATTTTTCATTTAGCTAATCTGCAAGGCATGGAAGAAGTCTTTAATTCCGATGCTGAAAAATATGGCGGTTCTGGCAAGCACAATTCTCATCCTGAAATTGTCCACGATGCAGATGGCCATCCAATAGGCGTGCGTCTATCCCTGGCTCCGCTTGCAACAATGATCTTTAAGCTGACGTGAGAAATATAAAAAGTCAGAAAGCTTTGCATTCACCAAGGAGCGTTGTTATAAGCCCTTATAATGGCATTTACAGGCAATAACGATCAAAATTTAAGCATTTAATGGCCGTTTAATACATCGTAATCTACGGGGATTTTTATAAAAAAAATATTTAATTTTTCTTTGCTAAGTAAACTAAGAAAATTGTCGCATTCTTCTTTACTTAATATAAATACTATTTCTACGGGAACGTTAGACGCTAATTCAAAAAAATGTTCTTCGTGAATGATTCCATGCCTTCCAAATCCGGCTATTGCTCTAAATACAGAACCGCCGTGTATTCCCATTTCTTTTGCTTTTTCTAGCAGCCATTCGTAAAGGAGAATGCGTCCATGCTTTGTATGCTCTTGCGTATAAAATTTTAATTGAAATCCATTCATTTATCCCCCTCCATATTGAAAAATAATTTTTGAAATAAAGTATCCTGTCGCTACCATGAGTAAAGATCCGCCTACATGAAGGACGATTAAAGCGATTAACCAAAAATGTTCTTGTTTTGAAAGCAATACAAAAGCTTCGGCAGAAAAAGTTGAAAAAGTTGTGAGGCTTCCTAAAAATCCTGTAATAAATCCTAGACGGATAGGGTAAGAAAAAAAAGAGTGTTCAATTGAAAAGAAGATTGCGAAACCTATTAGAAAAGAGCCAATTAAATTGGCCATTAACGTTCCTATAGGAAGAGTGGGAAAGATATAATTAAAATAATTTCCTAATTTCCATCTGATTAATGCGCCTATTATTGCTCCTACTGAAATGCTAATAACGGATTGCATACCTCTCCAATCGTTGGATTTACTCTAAAAGACATGTCTAGGGGGAAATAATCTCAAATATAAATTATTATGCGCTTTAATGCGCAAGATAAAAAGACGGAATGTGCGTTATTTATCGACTTGTCAATTCGCTAACAATTTGTTTCCAATCTTTGTCTTATCATATGGGTGTAAAATTTAGCGAAATATGTTAGAATGGAATGGCTGATACATATACCTAAACGCAAATTTGAAGACATACGGAAGTTATCCCTTTTTAGAAAATTTTAATAATTGGAAAGAGAATGGCGACAAAACAACAATACGATGAGCTATGCAGGCAAATTTGGCATCATAATACCTTGTATTATGTTGAACATGCACCGGAAATATCTGATGAAGAATACGATGCCCTCTTTAAAAAGCTTGAGCAAATGGAGAAGGATCATCCAGAATGGATTAGTCCTTCCTCTCCGACCCAGAGAGTGGCGGAAAGCCTGACCAACGGTTTTAAAACCGTTGTCCATCAAATTCCCATGCTGTCTTTGGCGAATAGCTATTCAAAGGAAGAAATTGAAGACTTTATTAAGCGCATCCAAAAGTTGGTAGGAAAGAAGGAAATTAGTTTCTCCGTTGAATTAAAAATGGATGGAATAGCCATTTCAGCTTCTTTTGAAAAAGGCTGCTTTGTAAGAGGGGTAACGCGAGGGGATGGTAGGCAAGGCGATGATATTACGGTTAATATGCGGACAATCGCCGCTTTGCCTCTGCAGCTATATGGAGAAGATGTTCCAGATTTTCTAGAAGTAAGAGGCGAAGTGTTCATGCCTCGATCGGTTTTTAATGAATTGAATGAACAAAAGCTGCAAGATGGCGAACCTTTATGGGCCAATCCGCGCAACGCAGCCGCCGGCTCTTTAAAATTATTAGATCCTCAAGAGGTGTCCAAGCGGCAACTTTCCATCGTTTTTTATGGGGTAGCGGAAGAATCGTCCGCCAAGCTCAGTAAGCAATCTGAAGTTGCCCCTTTCTTGCGTTCTTTGGGACTTCCCGTTTTAGATTATTTTGCTCATTGCCACACAATAGAGGAGATTTGGGAATTTGCTGAGAAAATTCGGGGGCTGCGGTCTTCCTTGCCTTATGATATCGATGGAATTGTCATTAAATTAAATGATTGGAAAGATCAAAAGCGTTTGGGGGTGACGGGGAAAAATCCTAGATGGGCAATTGCCTATAAATTTGCTGCTGAGCAGGCCGTGACCCGCATTCATGACATTACAGTGCAAATTGGGCGAACCGGCATTTTAACGCCTGTCGCTGAATTGGAGCCTGTTTTTTTGGCGGGAAGTACAATTGCTAGAGCGACTTTGCATAATGAAGAAGAGGTCCAGCGAAAAGATATTCGCATTGGCGATATGGTTACCATAGAAAAGGGGGGAGATGTCATTCCCAAGGTCGTCAGCGTTAATTTTTCTCAGCGCCCTGAACAATCCCACCCTTGGCATATGCCCTCTCATTGCCCTTGCTGCGGAAGCCCTGTTGTCAAAGTGCCGGGCGAAGTGGCTGTCCGTTGTCCAAATGAAAGCGGCTGCTTCGAGCAGCAAATTAGAAAGCTCATTTACTTTGCCGGGAAGCAAGCAATGGATATCAACCATATGGGAGAAAAAGTTGTCATTCAATTATTTCAGAAAGGCTTTATCAAGCATCCAGCCGATATTTATACCCTAACCGAAAGGGAAGTTTCTCAATTAAGCGGATTTAAAGCCAAATCTATCCAAAATTTGTTGGCCAGCATTGAGAAGTCAAAAGATGTGTCTTTGGAAAGGTTCATTATGGCGCTTGGCATTAAGTATGTGGGAACGGGGACGGCAGAGCTGCTGGCTGCTCGTGCAGGAGATATTAAGGCTTTGATGCAGATGAATATAGATGAATTAATGCTAATTGAAGGAGTGGGAGAAAAAGTAGCCCACGCGGTGGTCGATTATTTTGCTCAAGATAGCCACCTTCGAGAAGTGAGACGGCTATTGGAATTAGGGATCCTGCCGCGCATGCGGACGGTCCAGACTTTTACCGATCACTTGTTCAATGGAAAAGCCTTTGTACTGACGGGAAGTCTCGAGCATTATACGCGATCTGCAGCTGCCAGCTTGATTAAGGAGAGGGGAGGAAAAGTGACGGATGCAGTCAGCAAAAAAACCGACTTTGTGATTGCAGGAATAGATCCGGGATCAAAGCTAGAAAAAGCTCGTGCGTTAAACATTAGAATCTTAAATGAAGAGGAGTTTATAACTCTGCTTTAAATAAAAATTTATTGAATAATACAGGCTTGTTTTGTATGGTGAAATTTTTATTAACTAAGGATGGAAAGAACTTATGCTAAAAAGAGAGTTTCCCAAGTCATTTCGCCATGCTTTAATTTTTTCCCAATTATTTGTTGGGGCTTTGCTGGTTACGGCAGTCACAAGCTGTGCTTGTTCCGACTCCCGCAAGCCTGAAGCGGATAAAAAGCGCAATGAAGCGGCCGATCGAAAGGGTAATGAATTGGCTGTTGCGGATGCTATTCAGCAGCAGTCTGGTGTAAAACGAGCTGTCGCCATTATTAAACCCTTTAAGGGCAATCAAGTGCAAGGAAAAGTCTTCTTTAAAAAAGTTGACGATGGCATTAGAATTGTCGCTGATATTGATGGGCTAACCCCCGGTAAGCATGGTTTTCACATTCATGAATTTGGCGATTGCGGGGGAGACGATGGAGCCGCTGCAGGAGCACACTTCAATCCGACAAACAAAAAACATGGCGGGCCAGACAGCGAAGAGCGGCATGTGGGCGATTTAGGAAATCTAGTCGCGGATGAAAAAGGGCATGCTCACTATGAAAGAATAGACAAAGTCATCGCTTTCGAAGGGGCTAATTCTATTATTGGCCGTTCCGTCATCATTCATGCCGATGCGGATGATTATAAGAGCCAGCCAGCCGGAGCTTCAGGTGCCAAGATTGCTTGTGGAGTAATTGAGGCTGAATCGCCCCAATAGGTTTCAAGATACACTTTTGCGTTTTTTTAGGCGGGTCTTTATAACCCGCCTTTACTTTTTTAGAGGTATTTTGACCTAAATTCAAACGGGATAGAATCCTTCGAAATGTAGGTCGTTATAAATTCCAACATCTTCTCTTAAGCTGTTTGAGCGCAAGGAGTCGGAACCAGATCGCCTAACAAGGTTTGATGGCTGTAGCCATGGATTTGCACTTGCTGCATTGTGCCAATCAATTCATCGCCTCCTGCGAATAGGACGTTTTTCCAACAGCGCGTACGTCCTTTAAGCAAGCTATTATCTTTAAAATTGCGTCTTTCCACCAATACTTCTAAAGTAGAACCCAAGAAGGCTTGTCGGTGCTTGGCATAGATTTGATCTTGCAGCTGTATTAAGCGCTGCAGGCGGTCTTGTTTGACCTCTTCCGGCACGTCATCTCTCCAGCGCATAGCGGGAGTGCCTTTACGCGGACTGTAGGAAAAGAGAAAGGCGACCGAGTATTCAATTTCCTTGAGAAGGCGATAAGTCTCTTGAAATTCCTCTTCCGTTTCTGTTGGAAATCCGACGATAATATCCGTTCCTAATGCCACATTAGGAACAATTTCTCTTAGCATTTGAACTTTTTCTAAGTACTGCTCGACCGTATAAATGCGGTGCATTTTCTTTAAAACACGGTTAGCACCAGCCTGTAAAGGGAAATGAACGAATTCGCACAAAGTGCGCAAATCGCGGATGGCTTCCATGAGCTCTCTTGTGATATCCACTGGATGGCTGGTCATAAAGCGCACCCTTTCTAAGCCCGGTATTTTATCAATTTGATAGAGAAGGTCGTGGAAGAGGCATTTCCATTCAGGCTTATCTTTTCCATAGCTATTCACATTTTGGCCAAGCAGAGTAATCTCCTTATAGCCTTGATTGACTAAATGGCGGCACTCTTCAATAATATTGTCTGGAGAACGGGAAACTTCCGAACCGCGTGTATAGGGGACGACGCAATAAGTGCAAAATTTATCGCATCCGCGAATGATTGAGACATAGGCTTTGACTTTATCGTCCCGCTTGGCGCTTAAATAATCCAGTTCATACTCAAAGTGATCATCTGTGCGAATTGCCTGCTTGCCAGTTGCCAAGACTTCATCTAATACGTGATTGAGTTCATGAATATTATTAGTGCCCAAGACAAAATCAACATGGGGGAGCTTTTGGAAAATGGCATCTTTTTTTGCATTAGCCATGCACCCTGTGACCCCTATAACAGCCTGGCTCTGTTGAGAGCGTCCTAGCTGGCCTAACTTTCCCATGACCTTGCGTTCGGCAAGATCGCGAATCGAGCAGGTATTAAAGATCAGCAAATCGGCCTCGTTTTCATCATGGCTACGGATAAGACCGCGATTTTCAAGTTGGCCGATCATGATTTCAGAGTCTAACTCGTTCATCTGGCAGCCGTATGTCCGTACATAAAATTTTTTTAACTGTCGCATAAATATTTGATTAGGTTAGGGGGTTGCCTTCATTGTTTAGAGACATGTTTGATTTTTAATATACCCTCTCAGCTGTAAAATCTCTTTTCAGCTAAATAGAAAAGAGGGGAATAAAGCAAACGCAGCAAAAAAATAAAAAAACTTTCAATCAAACATACCGATAAAATTAGAGTTTGGGGATTATATTTAGGTCAAAATCAATTTTAACCTTACCTCAGTTAGACTCTAAGAGACAATTTTAAAGATTAGAGATCTTTATTTCAACTGTGAAAAAAAGCTTGGCAAAAATAGAGTTAAAAGGATATGATTACAGCTTATTATAGTTAAATAAGCGGGCTAAGCGATTTAACCATCACCGGCCTGGGCTTTTTTCCCAAGAAAAAAGTTAACATTACGCATAAGGTTCGAAGACATGCAAAAAAATGCTAAAACATTTATTCCGAATAAAAAAGAGACTAAGCAAAATTGGTTGGTTTTAGATGCTTCTGGAAAGACTTTAGGTCGTTTGACATCTGAGATTGCAAAAATTCTTCGTGGCAAACATAAGCCTTCTTACACGACTTATATGGATTGTGGGGATGGAGTCATCGTCATTAATGCAGATAAAGTGGCCGTAACAGGTTCTAAAGAAGCACAAAAAGTGTATCATTATTATACAGGCTCCATGAGTGGTTTGCGTGAAATTCCTTACCGCACAATGAAAGCGCGTAAGCCCGAGTACATTATTGAGCATGCTGTGAAGGGAATGATGCCTAAAACACGTTTAGCCAGACAGCAAATCAAGAAATTACGCGTATTTGCCGGTCAAGAGCACAATCTTTCAGCACAGCAACCTATTCACGTTAACATTTAAGAAGAAGTAAGAAGATTATGGTAGAAGAAACAATAGCAACTGGACGACGAAAGACAGCCGTCGCATCCGTTAGAGTTAGAAGTGGAAATGGTCAAATTGATATTAACGGAAGATCAATTAATGAGTATTTTCCTCTTGAAATCCAACGCAAGACAGTGTTCGCTCCTCTTGAAAAAGTAGGTGGGCCAGGCCGTTATGATATGATTATTCGCGTTAAAGGCGGCGGAATTGAAGCACAGGCTGTGGCAATTCGCTTAGGCTTAGCTAGAGCGTTGGTCGAGAATGACGAAAATCTACGCCATGATTTAAAAGAATTGGGCTTCTTGACACGTGATTCACGTAAGAAAGAGCGTAAAAAATACGGTCGCGCTGGTGCCCGTAAGCGCTTCCAGTTCTCTAAGCGTTAATCTTTTCTTTTCAGGGTACAAAATCAACGCGATTTTGTACCTTTTCTGTTTTATCAAATATATTCCTTTTTAATTAAATATTTTCGAGATCGTCATTTTCCTCTTATAATAAAGCAAATAAGAAGCTTTAATCCTAATAGAGGGATTTGTGGCTAATCTCCTTAGCACAGATAGCTGTTTTTTAAAGCAAAGGGATGTGTGGATTTATAGGCTACAGACCATCATTTGATCAACTCTATCACTGATCAAGATTCTGCTTATTCCGCTTTCATAAAGGCGACTAATAAAACGAAAGCGATACCTGGTCTTTTTTCCGTTGCGATCAAACCTATCAAAATTAGCCATTTTCCATCTGCAAGAGCTTTCACGCCGATCCAAAGGGCAAAAAAACTCCACACTCAGGTTGTTAAAAGGATAAAGTAGACGCTCACATATGGAAGTGGGTTGAATTCTTATCGTGCAGTCGATATTCCTTTTGAAAAGGAAAAAAAGGCAATTAAATTTAAAAGAGATGTCTTATCCTGAAAATTCCACTGTCTATGTCAAAGGCATTTGTCATTTAGGAGTTGCGGCCAATCTTTCCGTCCCAAATCCTTCTGCCTTTAGAGCAACATCCAGGGAATAAACGCATTCCTCGAAAAAATGATTAATTGCAAGCCAGGGCTGATTGGCATTTGAGAGGGTATTTAACAGCCTTGAGCTTTCTTTTTTTGTTGTTTTCTTTTTCTTATTTATTTATAACAAATTGTAATTATCTAATTTACAACTTATTTAATGTGAAGTTTATGACATATCCCATTCAGGCTGACAATCAATTTAAGCAAATTGACTTATATAATAAAAACCATCAACTCATCTTGTCTATCGATGAACAAGATCCTTCTTTTCTTTCTTTTCAAGGAGCGATTAATAAAACTAAAATGGTCTATGGTTTTTTATCTGCCTCTATGACTCCGATTCGCCTTAATCATCTTTCAGATCTATGTTGTCCCACTACTGTAAGTGCTTGGAAAATTAATTCAGTGACAAATCGAGTTCTTGCGCTTTTAGGCGCCGTTTTTTTAGATGCCCTTACTTTTCCTATTCGATTGGTCATGATGATCAAAAAGATCGTCATGAAAGAGGAGCAAGCCGAACACCCCTTGGCTGCCTTGCTAAGGCAGAAAAATATTCAAACGGACTTAGAGTATGTTTTTGTTGAAGAGGAGCATAGCATCAAAGAAACAAACATTGTCTTGAATGATTTAAATCCCGTTCAGATTTTTAAAAAAATGAAATGGGCGATTAATCTGAAAGAAACGCCTTATTATAAGGATGCGATGCTTTATACGGAAAAGAGCTGCTCAGGAAAAAGATCGAGCGATCCTGCACGGTTAACCTCTCAAATTAAACTGAGAACGCGCTCTTCGAATAAATATGCTTCAGATGGCATGATTAATTGTAAGCCCGGCCTTGTTCGCGTTTAGAGACGTAGCTTCCCTTCGCTAATTGCCTCATACAGGCACTTCTTGTTACGTGAATGAATAGGTAACACTCAGGCTACTCAACCCCATTCATTGCGGTGCGGTTACTTTCTTCCCAGGCAATAGGAATAGCGGACAATAGGGAGTAACTATTGCCTGTTATTTCGTATTCCTCCCTAGAGAAAAAAGCTCGAATCTAGGTCATTAGCGGTTTTGATACACCTCTTAAATTCCATCAGTCAATTAACCAGGCTCATCATCTATCTAGATTTATTAAAACTAGGCTTATAAATGAAATTTTAATTTGTTTGACAAGCAAATTGCTGAATTGCTAAAAAGCAAGAAAATTTAGCTGGAGAATTCGACAATGAGCCGTTTGCTATACATTGAATCATCGCCGAGAAAGAAACGATCTGCTTCTATTGAAGTAAGTCAGACTTTTTTAAATCAATATAAGAAAACCCATGCAGATGATGAGGTGATTACCCTTGACTTATGGCATAAGGATATTCCTACTTTTGACGGAGATATCATTGATTCCAAGTATGCCATTATGCATGGTCAATCCCATACTGAAGCGCAACGCAAAGCGTGGAGGACGGTGGAGCAGACTATTGCAGAATTCAAGAATGCTGACAAATATGTGTTTTCTATTCCCATGTGGAATTTTAGCATTCCCTATAAGCTGAAGCACTATATCGACGTCATTGTCCAGCCTTCCTATACCTTTACTTTTTCTCCTACGGAAGGATATAAGGGATTGGTTGTCAATAAACCTGCTGTGCTTATTTATGCCCGTGGCGGAGCCTATGGATCCGGAACCGGTGCAGAAAGTTTAGATTTGCAAAAAAGCTATATGGAAACCATTCTAAAATTTATTGGTTTCACCGATATTCGCTCGATTGTGATTGAGCCTACGCTGGGCGGAGGTGAGGTAATGGAAAAAGCGAAAGAGCAAGCGATGGAAATGGCAGCTCATTTTTAATACACTTTACCAAAAATGAGGGGGCCTATCTTAAATAGGTAATTCTTTGAAAGGCGTTTATTCGGCAGCATTTTCTGTGTATGGGGATATTATTTGAATGCTTGATCATTCGCCCATGCTTATTTAATTAGCTTGAATAAGGTGTTATTCAGGCTATCTTTCATATCCGATCCGATCTGTTAATTTGTGTCCTTAAGCATTCGATCAGAATCTTTTGAATGCGACGGGGCAGAGGGAGTTAAGTCTTTAACTAAAATGAAGGGGATAGGCCCGCGCAATAAGGCAAATTCCTTGGATAGGCTACGGTCTTTTAAAAATAAAAGACTGGCGCTTATAAATCCTACGCCCAGAGCTGTTAAAATCCATTTTGACAAGCTGATAGAAGAAAACTCTTCGTTGGAGATGTTTATTCCCTCATTCGATGCATGACAGGTTTTTTTATAGATCAATCCTGAGCCTCCTACCAAGCAGACAGAAAAGATTCCGACTTTTAAATATCTTTTATAAGAAGGTAAGATTTTGATTTGCCTTAAGCAGATCGGACAGGAGGAAGCTCTTTGCAGCCAATTATTCAAGCAATCGGAATGCCATAAATGCCCACAGGATAAGTAATAGCATTTTTGATCGGTCGAATCTGAAAAATCTTCGTGGCAGATGAGACAATTTAAATTATAGATAAGGGTGGGTCTATCGCTAATATTAATGTAAGCTCCCATCCGTTCCTCCTAAGGATCTTAAATCCATTTGTTGAATAAATAATCACATGAAGTTAGGTATTTATTAATATAAGGCGAGAACAGCCTTATTCATGCATGCAATGAGCGAATTGCCAACTTTATTAAAGGGAAGTTCTTTGACCTGAGAAGTTGAAATCGCAGAAGTAGAATAAAATTTATTTAGCTTCTAATAAACTTCGTCTTATTCTTTATCCTAATTTAAAGACAAATCTTCTGGAATCATAGACAAAGTGGCGTACTTGCCCCCCATTTCGCGTAAAAGGGATTGCCAAAGCTTCTCAGCAGGAGTATAAAAAATATGCTTGGCGCTGGCTTGATGAAGGAACCAATGGCCGTCTAAAAATTCGCGCTCCAGCTGCCCGGATCCCCAACCGGCATAGCCAAAGCATAAATGAACGAAGGGGCCATTTGGGTCTGTAATGGCTTCTTGCAAGAATTGGAGATCGCCCCCTAAATAAACCCCATCGCAAATCTTTAATGTTTGTTGTTCAATTTGATCGGAGCTATGCAAGAGCATCATTTGATTTGTTTGAACAGGCCCTCCCGCTCGAATTCCTATATGGGGATTGATAAGTTGACTAATATTGATAATCTCTTCAGGCAGTTCCAAATCCAAGCTTTTATTGATTAGCAAACCGAACGAACCATTGGCATTATGTTCGCAGATCAAGATGACGCCTCGAAAGAAGAAGCCTGTATCGATATCGGGGGTGGCAATGAGAAAGGTTCCCTTTTGAATTTGCGAATAAGGCATATGCTCCATGGCTTTTCTCCTCTTATCAATAACATTCTTGCTCAGAGCGGCTTCGACCGCAGTTTTCTCACTGGCTGGGCAAGCACGGATACTCTTCTTGGTCAACGACCTGTTCATTATACATCTTTAATGCATCTTCCATTTCTCCTACGCGTCTGAGTAAATCAGCAAAGCGTCGGCTGAAATCCGGATTATGCAATAAAGAGTATGGATAACACTCCGCTTCATTTAATACCAGAGAGACGGTAGAAAGGGAAGTTGAGATTTGATCAATTTCTTCATTAAAATGCTGGGCAAATTGTCTCGGTGTCGATAGCTTTTCTAACAACCTCATCCGACGGGCTTGCAAGCGCTGCCAGCGTTTATCAAGCTGAAAGAGAATTCCAAATTGCTTGATGTCATTAAAAATTGTTTCGCCTTTATGCAAAATGGATTTAAGCCGTAAATAGAGATCTTCTCCGACAAATAGGCGTCCGACTGTGCCTTTTCCTTGTTTCGCATAATCGATGATCTGCTTGGCTTGGTCGGCAAAGTCGCGGGCATTTATGGTCGCCGAATGAAATTCTTGAGAGCCTAGCTTAAATTCTTTAGAGGCATTATAAAATTCCTGCAATGTATTATCGACAGAGTTCCAGGAATAATTTGCCCGATCCGTCAGATGATAAATGTTTTGCAAGGAAAGGTCGACTGTATTCCAAGAATGGTTGACACGCTCTGAAAGCTTGACGGTATTATCCAGGATTTCATGCAGCTTATCTGGCTGATTCAAAGCTCCTGTGATTTCAACAACATTTTGCGCTGTTTGAGCCAATTTAGAAATGATTTCTTCTTTTTTGATTGTCATCATGGCATCGTGAAGATCATCCATGACATTTCCAAACTTCTTTGACAGTTCTCCGAACTGCTTGAGTGTATCTTCAACGGATGCTGAGGGAATGGCATAGAGGATTTCATCGTTTATTAAATATAAATGCTCGCCTGGATGCAAGGGCTGAGGATCTATCTCAATATTTTTCTCCCCAAGTAAACCAGAAGTGCGCACGGAGATTTCGTCAGTATTATAAACATTGACGCCGGAATCCACTTTGAGAACTAATTCATAGACATAGATATCTCCATTATGAGCTATGCGGTCCGTTCTGGCATCCGGTAATTCTCGGATAGAGACCACTTCTCCCATTGGGCGTCCGGCATAAGTGACCCGCGTGCCAACATTCACTTTATCGATATTGGTAAAGCGGACACGCAATGTCTTGGCATTATCTCCTACGGAAGGATGCAAAAATAAGAGCATAAAGACAATAATTGCCAAGGCTAAAAGGACGAAAATTCCGATCATGATATTCTTAACTGAAGCGGCCATGCTAATTAAGATCCTCCAGGCGTTCTGTGCTGCTCGACATATTCGTTATTAATAATCGCATTGCTAAAGAAATCATGCAGCAGAGGGTCATCGATTTTTAAAAACTCACTCTTTGGTGCGATTTGTGTAATTTTTCCATCCGAGTGGAAGGCTAATCTGTCTCCTACTTCCAAAGCAGAACGAATGTCATGCGTCACCACGATGCTTGTTGCTTTTAGCTCATACTTGGTTTGATTAATAAGGTCATTAATCTGCATGGCTGTCACAGGGTCTAGACCTGTGGTCGGCTCATCATATAAAATGATTTGAGGGCGATAGACAATAAGACGTGCTAAAGCCGCCCTTTTACGCATCCCGCCCGATAATTCTGACGGCATTTTATTTTGAGTTCCTTCCAATCCAACCATTTTCAAAGCGTAAGCCACACGGTCGGTAATTTCCGACTCTGCTAAAGATAAATGCTGACGCAAGTAGAAAGCTGTATTTTCTCCCACATTCATGGAGTCGAATAAAGCTGCCCCTTGAAAGAGCATTCCCATAGGCTTAATATTGACTCGACCTCTGCGCAGATTTGAATCCGTAATGCGTTGGCCTTCTACTTCCACATAACCGCGGTCCGGTGTTTCCAAGCCGATAATTTGCTTCAGGAGAACGCTTTTACCGACTCCCGATTTTCCTAAAATGACGAGTGTTTCCCCATCTAATACATCCAAGTTCAGTCCTTTAAGAACTTCTAGCTTACCATAACTTTTCCAGACGTCATGTACATGAATCATGAATAAACAATGGGGTAAATCCATTTGGTCATAAATTCAACAATATACGTATAGGAAGAATTCAGACCTAGAGTTAATAAGAAATTGACAATTAAAATAACCGAATAGCAAATCACCACGCTGTTTGTTGTCGAACGCCCCACTCCTGCTGCTCCTCCTTTCGTCGTCATTCCTTTGTAGCAGCAAATAGTAACAATAATGGCGCCAAAAGCAAAGGCTTTTACCATTCCGCTGACAAAATCGAAATTGGTAATATGAATGGGAAGAGGATCTAGAAAAGCACTAGGGGCCATTTTATAAAAGCCTACAGCAATGATGTATCCGCCTAAGATACCCATAATAGAGCTAAATACCGTTAAAAGCGGCATCATAATAATCCCTGCAATGAAGCGGGGAGCAATGAGATAGCGAAGGGGATTGACGGCCATCGAACGCATGGCGTCGATTTGCTCTGTGACGCGCATGGTTCCCAATTCAGCGCACATAGCCGCTCCTACTCGTCCTGTGACCATAAAAGCTGTCAATACAGGCCCTAATTCAACGAGCATGGCTTTAGCTACCATGAGACCGGTTGCGCTGGCTAATCCCTTATCCGATAATTGGAAAAAAGATTGAGCGGCCAATACCATTCCTGTTGAAAATCCAGTAATTGCCACGACAGGTAGAGACATAACGCCAATATCAAAAAGCTGATCGCGGATAAGAATCCAAGCGGGTGGGCGGCGAAGGGTCACTCCAATCACACCCACGATCAAGAGAATATAATCTCCAATAGCAGCTAAAATACTAAAAGCGGAATTCATTAAAAAAGCACTCGGAATGGTTGGAATTTATCAACCTGAGTTTGGATTTTTTTTACTCTTTGGACTATCTGAAAGCCCTTGTAGATAAAAATGGCAAGGTGGTCCATATTTTTTATATTGACCGCTTTGTCATTTGCTCATGTGAGGCTTTAACGCTGTCGAAAGGGCAAAAAAAACTCCAAATTCAGCTTGTCAAGCAAATATTAGGAGATGTTGCTATTAGAGTCAAGCTGGGAACAATAGATAAGACATCTCAATCACCTTTAAATTTAAAGGTGATTGAGAATTGATAAGCTTTTTGAGAATGGATAAGATTAGGTTGTTGTAGAGGAGGTTGGAGCAACAGCTACAGCAACTCGCTCTCTTGGATAAGGAAAATGATTAGAAGCCAGTCTGACAACAAATAGAACACCCGCTGTAGCAGCAGCTACTCTTGGATCGAGAGAAACAGAAGGGAAGAAGAAACGGTGAGCAGCGTACCCGGCTAATGCTCCAACGGCGATAGACAAATAGCGTAAGATAGTATTCTTGAAAAAGTTTTGTGCAACAGCGGATACCAGAGAAGCTACACCACCAACAAGAGCTGCTGACTGAAGGCTAACAGCGTATTGGTTGAGCTTTCCAACTAAGGTAATGGCGCTATTTGCTGCTATAACAGCTGCAGTCTGAAGAGCGGGTATAGCTGTGTCAATTCTAAATGTATTGCGAGTAAGTCCAAACATAGGTTCTCCTATAATGTTAGAAATAATTTTGATCGTCTTAATTTTAGTCGCTTAGCTCTTTATCCTTTAGTTTCGTTTGTTCAGCGAACTAAAGAATTCCGTTCCATTTTTTTTACTAAGCTGATTCGATATAGCAAAGAGTTAAGTAGGACTTTTTTTAAAGTCTTAGAAAGGGAAGATAAGAAAGATGAAAGCTTTTTGTCAACAAATGAATTTTAATTTTAATTCCTTTGTCCTTCAAAAGCCATTATTAAAGTGCCCAATAAAACAAGCGGGTAGATTGAAACCTAGCTGGCTTGCTCTTAATTTTCTTTTGCCATCTATATTAGCCAGCGCTTTTAGCTTAATTAAGCAAATAAGCGTTTAATAATCTTTTTTCCATTTTAAGGAAACTTTCCCTTGTGCATCGCCACCTAGCTCCACCTCGGCCTGTGCCTTTAAATTCTTTCTTAAATTGGCTTCAATAGAGACGCGATTGCCAATATCGCTAATGCTTTTATTGATAGAGACAAAAATGCTCTCCGTGATGTATTTGCCGACTTGAAGCGAAAAGTCTTTGTTATCACTGTCGCTAGATGTAATGTCTAAGCGGTCAATGCCGATATTATTTCTCAAGCGAGTCAAAAAATCATCACTGCTGCTCGTTTGTTCGCCTTCATTCAAGGAAATAAAAGATTGGCTAAGCTGATCGCCTTGGTCTGAGGTGATATCCGCAATTCCTCTGTTAAATAGGATATAAGAGAGGATTTCCCTTTGGGAGAGGGGGGGATTGGAGCGGAAACTGATGACGGGTTTGCTTATAGGGCCTTTGACAATAATTTCAGCACGAATCCGATCGATTTCTTTGCTAGCGACAACATACAAGGATGTCTTTTTACCGGGAGGCCCTGCAAAATGAATGTTGCCTTGATTAAAGTTAAAGATTTTTCCGTTAAAGTTGTACTCGCCTTTAGAAATACGCAAATCGCCATTCAATAAGGGATTGTCTGCTGTTCCCGTAATTGCAATATCCCCTTTCCATTCAGATGTCAGATGCTTGCCTTCAATGAAGACCTTGCCAGGCAGATGCAGCTTAATGTCCAGGTCAACAATAGAACTGCTGCTGTTCTGGGACTCTAAATGGTTAGGAATAGAATCGCCCTCTGGAAGGTTAATATATTTGACCTCCACAGTTTTAATCTGCTTCGGCAGAGCTTCTTCCATATGAATAGTCAGGGTATCTGTAGTAAGGTCTCCTTGGAGCTTAGCCCGCTTATGGTTGCCGCTTAAGATAAGGGAGCCGCCCGCAGAAATATTGGCATAATCGGATTCGACAATAAAAATTTCTTTTGGATGAATGTGAAATTCAAAGGGAAATTCTTTTGCCTTATCCAATTCAATCGATCCATTGGCTGTAATAGATCCATGCTTGTTATCTTGAGCATAAAAATGGTCTAAAAGAACCCTGGAGCCATCTCCAACCAAACGAGCTTGGATGTTTTTGTAAATGGCGCCGGTGCTCAAGCTTTCGTACGATCCATTGTGAAAATCAATCGATCCTTGAACACGGGGAGCATTGATCTGGCCGCTTAGATTAAAGGCAATTTTGGCTTGGCCCGATAAGTTGGTTGTATCATTATAGAATAACTGCAAATAAGGGTCTAAATCTCCTTCAGCTTCGATTGTCATGGAAAAAGGCGTAATCTCGCTGACTTGCAGCTTGGGAGGGGATAAACTTAGAGCAAAGGGAAGCGTGCCATGTAGCAAGACAGGGGTATTGCCGATGCCATGCAGCGTGCTCTGTAGTTGGATGCCAGATTCTTGAATATCCAAACCAATTTCCCCTTCAATAAGCGGCTGGTTGGCAAAAATGGCCTCAGTGATATTGACACGGTGTAAAAACACCTGCAATTGGCCTGAGGGCTGTTGAATAGGGCCTTCTAGATAGCCCCTCAAAGAAGCTTTGCCGTCAAGGGGAAGGTTAGGCCAAACAAGGTGGAAAAGCCTAGTCGGAATTTCATTGGTTTGAAAATGACACGCCACGTTTTCTCGTTCTTTATGGATTTCACCGGATAATTCAGCTTCTCCAAATTTGGCATGAATATTTCTTATTTCCGTCATTTCATTTTGGTGTAAGACTTGTAGGGGTTCCAAAAGAGCAAAAGGATGATCTTTAAGATTGCCTTCTAAATAGTCGATTTGAAGCTGGGATGAATCTTCTTGAATACGCCAAGATCCTTCAGTTGCAAAATTCCAATTGTCTTTGCTATTTCCTTTTCCTTTTCCTTTTAACCTGAAAGGCCATCGCTCTTGCAATGGATGAAGGCGTGTTTCTCCCGTCAAATCGTTCAATGCTTGGCCTGCTACCTTAAGATCTTGGGAGGAAAATCTAAGCTGTCCTTCCCACTCCTGCAAGGGATTGGGAAAAAAAGCCTCCGCATAAGCGCGGCCGGCTTGGAACATATTTGATTTGATGCCCAAGGCTTGTAACTGGGTAGATAAATTCGTCAAATTAGCATTCACAAAATCCACTTCGTGCGTCATGGAAACAGTAAGCTCGTGCGAATATTTATCTTCCCAACTCACTTTTTTCCCCTGTAGGCGTGAAGAGGCATGAAAGGATTGGAGGCGATCGTCCATAGGTTCTAAATGCATATTTAACTGCAAGTAATCAGCTTGCAAATTTTTCCAATGCAAGGATTGGCCTGTCAATTCCAGATCGATTCCTTGATGCGACTTTACGCCTTGGATGGGCTTAAAATAGGCATTCAAGTGAACTTCCCCCTCTATAGGGTGCGATAAGGCAAGAAAGGGGGACAAATCTTTTAAATGTCCTGTATATGCCTGCAGTTCCCCGTCCCATATTCGATTTAAATGAGAAAAGGTCAAATTTCCCTTTAAATAGGAATGAAGAAAATCCATTTGAAAATGGGATAGAGAAAGCGAGTCGCTGCTGTTATAGAAAGAAGCTGCCAGGCGGCAGGGCTGCTGCTCATATTCAAAAAGGAAATTGAACAAGCCGTCTAAATTTCCTTGCTCTAAAGAGACTTTTAAAGTGGATTGAATGTTTTGAAAAATTTGGCCTTGTATGGCTAAAGAATCGCTAGAGCTTTGGATAGCAAGGGTCGGTTGGGCCAAGCTGCCTGAAAGATGCCCCTTGAGAGCCAATTCTCCCTTTAAGTCTTTGGAAATGTGGGAAGATAAATTCTCTAAGTGATGCAGCCGCCCTTCAAAATGCGTTCCATAGATCTGATTGTCTGCCAACGTGCCTTCGCCCTTTAGGTTGAGCAGCGGTAGTTCTATTTTTAAATCCCATAAATGTAGAGAGTTATATCCTCTCCACGCATATTTCGATTTTATAAGGGACTTTTCTCCTAAGATCGTTTGCAGCCAAGGGTCTTGTCCTTCGAAGGTGGAAATAAGCTTGAATTGTCCTTCAATGCTTTCTTCTTCGGTCAGACGGTTTTGCAATCCCTTTTGCCAAGTAGAAAGAGGGGCGGAAGCAAAAAAGGCCAAAGTCGTATCAAGCGGAATGACCTCATTTTTTAAAGCAAATGCATAAGGGAAACGATGAGAATGCAATGAAAAAGCTAATTGTCGATCGTGAATATGCGCCTCTAAATAGAGCGGAGAATTCTTATTTTCAACGTCAATTATTTTAATGGCAAATTGAGCGAAAATATTATTTTTAAAGGGATTATTCCCCAATGACCCTTTTAAATAGAAAGAAGAATGCTTTGCTAAATCAGCAAGGTAAGAAGGAAGGGTCAATTGTTCGAGCACGGCAGGGCTGAGAGACACATCGCTAATCAAAAGATTTTCGATTTTAAGATAAAGGGGGGCGATGGATGTTCCCCATTCTGCTTCGGATGGGGGAGAGTCGGCGAAGGAAGGAGCTGGTAGTTTTAAAAAATGAACGCCATCCGCATGCAGGGAAGAGCAAATCAGCCGGCCTTCCAATAAATGCCAATAGGCAAAAGAAATATCTAATTGTTTAATGGTGGCAAGCCGATCAGATTCTTGGGAAAGAGTGATTCCATGGATGTGCAAGCTTAAAGGAAAATTAAACTCAATTTCTTCTGCTGAAAATGTCGTTTGGGTCTGCCTTTCTAAATATTCGATCGCTTTGCTAAAAGCCCAATATTGTCCTTTTCTACTGTGCAAAGTTCCTATGATAATTAGCCAAAAAAGAACAAAGCATAATAGAAGAAACAAGATAGATTTGAGAAGGAATTTTAAAATTCTTCTAGTCATCTTTAGGGCTGCCTTTTTGCAAATTCAAATGCTGCAATAGTTTGATTAAATATTAAACGATCTTTCTTAAGTTTAAAAGGCCTGTCCAATGCTAAAGTAAGCTTCAACTGCATTATCAATATGCTTTCGTCGATTTAAAGGAACAGCAATATCAAAGCGCAGTGGACCAACCGGAGTATGGTAGCGCAAGCCTATCCCGGCAGATTGTAGAAGGGGTTTGCGAAAATCAGGATAATAATTCAAATAAACATTTCCGATTTCATAGAATGCCACAACTCCAAAATTTTTGCCGATTCGATTGCGCAATTCTAAAGAATAAATAAATAGAGAACGCCCGCCTAGAGGCTTATGATCTTCTCCGATTGGACTGACCGTCAGATATTTATAACCTCTTAAAGCATTTTCAGATCCGGCATAAAAGCGTTCCGGAGGAGGGATGTCATGCTTGGCTGCACCAATGATGCTGCCGAGCATGAGCTTAGCTGCAAAAATATGACGGTCGTCCTTGGAGAGCGATTGGTAGAAAGTCGTTGTCAATGTATTGATCGAATAAGCGAATTGAGGATAGAACACTTGCAAAGAAGGAATGACCTTCAATTGAAGCGTTGCTCCTTTTGTGGGATCTAAAATGCTATCGACATTGCTCCATTTTAGGGCCAAAGGGGTTTTGAATAAATCGAATGTTCCGTTGCGATCGGAGCGTTGGCTGCGCAGGAGCTTATACATAGCTCCATAAGAAAAACGTAGATTTTCAGTGAGTTTTCTTTCTATTGTTGCTGATAAGGAAAGAGCAGTCTCTGTAAAGGCTTTAGTGCGTTCATGGTTATAATCGAGCTGCCAGATTAAATTTTGATTTTGGCTTTTAAAATCGGGGATTAAGTAAGAAATTTTTCCTTCTTGCAGTTTCATCCAAATGTCGGCGCGTGCGCTGAGTTTTTGGCCCTCTCCGAACACGTTGCGATCTTCCCATTCTGCTGTTACACCGGGTCCTAGCTCTGTCGTGTAATTAAGCCCGAATCCTAGGCTGCGCTGCTTGCCTTCTAAAACATTGATCTCTAAGGGAAGCTTATTGCCATCCGTTGGGTGTTCGGCATGCGTAATATTCACAGAGCGGAATAGGCCGGAGAGCTCCAGGGCCTCTTGCGTTTTCTCTAATTTATGAGGATCATATAAATCACCCTCATGCCAGCGCAATTTTTTGAAAAAGAATCCCTCGTGCACGCGCTCTAGCCCATTAATTTTTACGGGGCCAAAATAAGTCAGGGGGCCCGTCTCCACTTCGATCCACACAATGACTGTGTTGGCTTGCTGGTCTGCAAAGACATCTCTTTTTTTTATAGAAGCGAAAGCATAGCCATGTAAATTCAATTTATCTAACAGATTGTCCTCAGCCGCCAGAATAGTATCAGGCAAGGCTGGTTCTCCTAATTTGACTTTCAAATCTTCAAGAGTGAGGCTGCATGCGGAGAAATGCTCTATTTCCTCTCCGTTTTGAAAATAGCGAATGTTAAAAGCCGCCAAAGGATAGACAGGTCCGGGTTCGATTTTGACAATGACCAACGTTCCGTCCGGTGTGACTGTAAAATCAACTTTTGCTTGATAGTAGGCAAGGCTGTGCAGCGCCTGAACAATGGCTGCCGTATCATTTTCAGCGCGCCTTTTCAACCCGGTCAAGGTAGCTGGCGGATTATCCTTCAGCTTTTGCAACTGAGAAACAGACTCGATTAATTTTAGAGCTTCGGAATCGTTAATCCCTTCGAAACGGATTTCATAGGCTGAACATAGGGAAATCATACCCAAAGATAAAAATGACAAAATAAACAAAAATTTGTTAATGTACGGACCTAAAATTTTAAAAACACAAACGTTTGATTTTTTCATTTTGGCATTTACTGGTCTATTTTACGCAGGCAAGCAGAGCCTATTAGGAGATTTGCAGGAATAGATTAATTATAAATGATTTAACCTAAAATATTATAAGTTTAGGGAAATATATACAAGTGAACTCAAAAATTGAATTTTGAATGGGGTGAAATTCAATTTTAAATTTACTGTTTTTGTGAAGCTTATTTGCAATTTTTACGGAGCCTCTTATGTCAAATCGATCGCGCAGCGAACAAATTTATCAAAAACTTTGCGAAGTCATTCCGGGCGGCGTCAATTCTCCCGTAAGATCTTGTTCCAGTATGGGACAGCTTCCAATGGTCATTGACCATGCCTATCAAGATACGCTTGTTGACGTTGATGGAAAAAAATATATTGATTTTTGCGGATCTTGGGGAGCTCTTATTCATGGCCATGCCCATCCTGTTATCCTCAAGGCTGTGCAAGAGCGTATGCAGAAAGGAACGAGCTTTGGCATTACGACTTCCATTGAAGGGGAATTGGCCCAAGAAGTGGTCAAACTAATAGATTCCATTGAGAAGGTCCGGTTTGTTTCATCGGGGACGGAAGCAACGATGAGCGTGGCCCGCTTAGCGAGAGGATATACCGGCAAAGAGCTTCTTGTGAAATTTATCGGCAACTATCACGGGCATGCCGATTTCTTTTTGGTTCAAGCAGGATCTGGAGTATTGGAAGTATCCCCTACAGCTTCTTCTGCAGGCATTCCAAGCGAAATTGTCAAGCATACGCTATGCTTGCCTTATAACGATATCGAAGCGTGCCGAAAAGTTTTTCAACATCCGAATTACCGCAAACGCATAGCCGCCGTCATTCTAGAACCCATCGCAGGCAATATGGGGGTTGTTCCTGCCACAAAAGAATTCATGCAGTTTTTAAGGCAAGAAACGCAAGAAATGGGCGCTTTGCTTATTTTGGACGAGGTCATCACAGGCTTTCGGGTCTCTCAGAAAGGAGCTCAGCATCTTTATTCTGTTAAGCCCGACTTGACATGCCTAGGAAAAATTGTAGGGGGAGGATTTCCTGCCGCTGCTTTTGGAGGCCGAAAAGACATTATGAATCATTTGGCGCCTTTGGGGCCTGTCTACCAAGCCGGAACTCTTTCTGGAAATCCTTTGGCAATGGAAGCCGGACTGCAAAGCTTAAAGTTGCTCCAGCAACCTCAATTCTATGAAAATTTACAGCATAAAACAGATTTTTTTATTAAACCGATCGAAGAGCAAATTTTGCAGAAGAAATGGCCAGCCTGCATCCAGCAAGTCGGATCTATGTTCACGCTTTTCTTTGGAAAAAAAGAAGTGACCAATTTGAAAGAAGCCTTGGAAGCGGATTCTGCTCTTTTTGCGCGCTTTTTTAGAGACATGTTCGAGCAGGGCATTTATGTTCCTCCCTCTCAGCATGAAGCGTGGTTTATCTCTCAAGCTCATGAGGAAAAGAACTTGGAAAAGGCCAGGAATGCCGTATTAAAATTTATGGAAGAAGCGTATTCTTAGAGGATGCCTTAAAACGCCTAGTGACCTAGATTTGAGTTCTTTTCCTCTAGCTGACGTCGGCTCTTAGGAAGACAATACCCTCAAATATAAGGGTATGATGGGTTTAATAGACCTGCTTAGGGAGTACGTTTATCAAACAATATCGATCTTTTTGCTCCTTCCGCTGTACGACTGATTCTTTTGGCAATGAGTTTGTTTTAATTCTATTTTATGCTAAAAGCAGTAAGATAATTAATCATTCAATTATAAGAAAATGGCTGCACATTTAAATAAATATATTCTTCTGCTTGTCTTCTTTGCTTGTCTTCTTAAGGGCAAAGGAGAAGCTGCTGAACCTTTACCGGCGGCCATGGTCTTAACAGGTCATTTATCTAAGGAATCCATCCTTGAGGCTAAAAAAACTTTAGAGAAAATTAATCTTTCTCGGCCTCAAACGCTTGTAATAGAAATCAATTCTTCATCAGGAGATTTGGCGCAAGCCTTGGAGTTAGCCAAAGCCCTCTATGAACTGAAAACGCTCAATCGTTTAAAAGTCATTGTTTATCTGAATGACAATGCCGTTGGCCCAGCCGCCATCATTCCCTTTCTTGCCGATGAGCTGTATGCGTCTCTATTTGTGTCTTGGGGAGATATTCCTCTTGGATCGGAAAATACAATTCCGAGCAATCTATTGCGCAATCGCGTACGCAGCTTGATCGATGATCAAAATCCGCATGCCTCTTTACTTTATGTATTGGCTGACGCGATGGCGGATCCCTCCTTTCAGGTTGTGAATGAGGGAGGATGGAAGATTGCAAAAAATGCGAAAGAGACCAATCAAAATGCCATTTCTGCTCCTGGTCAGACATTAGTAGTCAATCAAAACCAGCTCAAGGAAATGGGGTTGATTCAAGCCATTTTGCCAAAAAAAGAATTTGAAGAGCGGTATCATCTGATCAATGTAGAAAAAGCGTCAGAGGGAGAAGCGTCTTTGCAATTATCGGCGCAATCGGTCGAAGAAAAGCTTCGACAGCATATCCATTTTCAAACAGGGGAAGGCAATTCAATCGGTTATATTTATATTGGAGATCATGAGAATGCAATCAATCAATCGACGTGGCTCTATGTAAAACAAGCATTGGACTATTATAAGACCGTTAAGCCCATTTTTATCATTTTAGAGCTCAATACGCCGGGTGGAGAGGTTTTTGCCGCTCAAAAAATCTCTGATGCGCTCAAAGAGATGGACACTCAATATAATATCCCCATTGTTGCTTTCATTAATAATTGGGCCATTTCAGCCGGTGCTATGTTGGCTTATTCCTGCCGCTTTATTGCAACGGTCAAAGATGGAAGCATGGGAGCGGCAGAGCCTGTTTACGCCGGGGAAGGCGGCAAAATGGAGACGGCATCGGAAAAAGTCAATTCCGCTTTGCGTGCGGATTTCGCTAACCGCGCAGCTTTTTTTGATCGCGATCCCTTGATTGCCGAGGCAATGGTGGACAAGGACATGATTTTAGTCTTGCGGCATGGAAAAGTTGTTCAATTGAATAATGATAACCAAATCAAACTGACAGGCCCCGATCCCGATAAGGTTATTTCGCCGAAAGGAAAGTTGTTAACGCTTAACGCAGAGCAAATGCTAGAATATGGTGTTGCAGATCTTATGCTTCCCCCTCAAAAAATAGAGGCTATTACGGGTGAAGAAAAGGCATCAGGGCGCTGGCCTGCTAAGAAAATGCTGCTTTTTCAAACACCCTTTTTCTCCAAAATTCCTCAAACGACCGTCCAGGCGTATCAAATGGATTGGAAGACGCATTTTTTTGTTTTTCTAGCGACTCCTCTTGTCTCCTCTTTGCTTTTTATGGGATTGATCATTGGCGGGTATATTGAGCTCAATAATCCCGGCTTAAGCCTTCCGGGATCGATTGCGGCTATCTGCCTATTTTTGATTATTCTATCAAGCTTTTCTTTAGAAATTGCCAATTGGCTTGAGCTCATCCTTTTGTTAACGGGAATAGTCCTGCTCTTGGCTGAATTATTTGTCTTGCCCACTTTTGGCTTGTTAGGGATTGTGGGATTGATTCTTTTTATTGCGGGATTATTCGGCATGTTGCTTCCCGATATCCATTCGGTCAGCTTCGAATACGATACAAAAACATTAAACGCGGCTGGCCAGTATTTTATGGAGCGGCTTGCTTGGCTATGCGGATCCCTGATTCTAAGTATGATGATAATTGCTTTTTTAGCCCGTTACGTCTTACCCGCTTTCTCCGGATTTAACCGCTTTGTCTTAGCCGGACATGAGCAAGATGCCGCCAAAGGCTTTATAGCAGGAGAAAGCGATCAATTTCTTCCGCAGCCTGGAGAGGCCGGAACTGTTCTGGCGACTCTGCGTCCAACGGGGAAAATTTTGATTAAAGATAAAGTCTATGATGCCATTAGTGCCGGCGGATTTATTGAGGCAGGGGAACAGGTCATTGTCGTCCGTCTAGAAGGAAGCGCTATTTTCGTCAATCGCAATGTGGTATAAATGGGAATAAATACTTATGATGCCCTTTATTTTTCTCCTGATCGGCCTTTTTCTCATTTTAATTGAATTTTACCTTCCGGGCGCTATTATGGGCATTATAGGAAGCGTGTTCGTCCTGACCAGTATTGTGCTTTTTGCTTCTCAAACAAATTCAGCGATTGCCATTACGCTGTTTGTCTTTGGCGTAGCAGTCAGTATCGGCCTTCTCATCCGTTTTGCCATTTGGCGCATTAAGCATGCTAAGCCGGAATATAGCATTTATCTGCATAAGGATCAGGAAGGCTATCAAGCGTCGAGCTATGACAAGGATGCGATCGGTAAAATTGGAATAGTCTTATCTGATTTAAAACCGGGCGGATATGTTTTGATAGAAGGGAAGCAGCATCAAGCTATTTCGGTGACTGGATATATTCCCAAGGGAGAAAAAGTATTAGTCATTTCCGGGCAAGAAGAAAGTCTTCTTGTCCAATTAAGCAAAAAGGAATCTTAATATGACGGTTTTATTGCAAGCTGCGGCTAATAATGTGAGCATGGAATTTTATTTTCTTGTGTTTGCCATCGCCATTGTCCTCATTATTATTTTAAGCATCCTAGGCAAATTTCTTAGTTTGTGGTTTCAAGCGTTTGTGTCCGGCACGCCCATTCCTTTATTTAATATTATTGGAATGAGCCTGCGCAAAATTCCCCCTCGCATCATCGTCAATGCGCGCATTAATTTGTTCAAAGCCGGCTTAAAACAAATCAGCGTAGCAGATTTGGAAACGCATTATTTAGCAGGCGGACACATCACCAATGTCGTTGAAGCCATGATTGCAGCAGATAAAGCTAATATTCCATTGGATTGGAGGCGTGCGACAGCCATTGACTTGGCCGGCCGGGACATTAAAGATGCTGTTCAGACATCTGTTAATCCTCGCGTGATCGATTGTCCAAGCCATGGAGGCTATATCACAGGAGTGGCAAAAGATGGAATTCAGCTTAATTGCCGGGCCCGTGTAACGGTAAGAACGAATATTGCCCAGTTAGTCGGAGGCGCCACAGAAGAGACGATTGTCGCTCGTGTCGGAGAGGGGATCGTCAGTGCTATTGGCGGATCGGATACGCATAAGCAAGTATTGGAGTCTCCTCAGCGGATCTCTAAGTTGGTTTTAGAAAAAGGGCTAGACTCTTCGACAGCTTTCTTGATTCTTTCCATTGATATTGTTGAAATCAATTTAGGTGAAAATATTGGAGCAAGGTTGCGTACAGACCAAGCAGAATCGGATATTCGAATTGCTAAAGCGGAAGCAGAAAAACGCCGGACGATGGCTGTTGCTATGGAACAGGAGAACTTGGCAAAGGTTAGAGATATGGAGGCTAAATTGGTTGAAGCGCAGGCGGCCGTTCCTCTAGCAATGGCTGAGGCATTTAGAAGCGGTAAATTAGGCATCATGGATTATCAACGCATCCAAAATATTCAAGCCGATACCGATATGCGCAATGCTTTAGCAAAGCCTGAAGGCGAAGCTAAGCAAGGATAAATTAAGGAGAAGCGCACATGTCTGGTCCAGAAATCATCGGCTATATTATCAGCTTTCTTTCCCTTCTATATCTAATTGGGAAGAATCGACCCAAGCAGAAGGAAGAGGCTGCTCAACAGCCGATGCCAAGCGGAGAAGATACGATGCAAGGGGATCTATTGAACGAATTTTTAAAGACATTGGAAAAAGAAAAACAGCAGAGAGAGGCTCCAAAAAAGCCGGTGCCTCCTCCGCTTCCTCCTATTGAGCAAAAGAAAATTAAGAAAGAGAAGAAGAAGGCTTCCTTAAGCCTGGAAAATTATCAATTAACAAGCCAGATCGAAAAAAGAAAAATCTCTAGCAACTTAGAAAGCCATTCTTTAACGACTCAATTCTCTCGCCACGAAGAGCGCCCCCAACTTACAAAGGAAACGCTCTCTAGCGGCCGCTCGCGTGCCGGAAAAGCGCTAGATCGCTTAACGCATAAAAACCAAATGGTTATTTTAAAAGAAATTTTAGATAAACCCAAAAGCTTGAGGCCTTGGGAATGACCTTGCCTTTTTCTTCTATTGCCGAACGCTACCGTTTTATTCAAGAAGATATTCAAGAGAAAGCTCTAAAATGCGGGCGCCGGCCAGAAGAAATTTCCCTCATTGCAGTGACAAAAACGCAGCCTCTTTCTGCCATTCAGGAGGCTTACGAGGCTGGTTGCCGGCAGTTCGGAGAAAATCGCTTGCAAGAGGCATTAATGAAAATGCCTCAATTGCCCACTGATAGTCAATGGCATTTGATTGGAACTTTGCAAAGCAATAAAGTCAATAAGGCGCTGGACGCTCCGTTTTGCTTAATTCATTCAGTCGATAGCTTGGAGCTGGCGCAGAAAATCAACCAAGTGGCCCAAAAATTCAACAAAGTAGTCGCGGTTCTGCTGCAGGTGAATACCTCATTGGAAGCATCGAAACATGGCCTGACAGCTGAACAATGGCAGGCCTCTTTAAGCTCTCTTGTCCAATTCGCTTCTTTAAGAATTGAAGGCCTAATGACGATAGCGCCTTTTACTGAAGATGAAAAGGCGGTTCGTGCTTGTTTCAGACAACTCTATCAGCTACGCGAAAATTGGAAAGAGAAGATGCGGGAGCCCCAAATTTTTCGCCATTTATCTATGGGAATGTCCCATGATTATGGCATCGCCATCCAAGAAGGGGCAACTTTGGTCCGTATAGGGACAGCTATTTTTGGCTCTCGTATCTAGCTTGGTAAGTCTCTTTTTGCTTTCTGCGTCTCGACTTGAATTTTTTGGTTATTGTCGGAAGGATGAATAAAATAGCCACGCCTGTCATCGCCAATCTAAGAGGAAGATTGAAAAAACGATCAACTGTTAAGGAACCTTGATCGTCCAACATGGTTGTAAGAGCTCTTCCTGCTTCGGTGAAAATAAATATGCCGGGAAGAAGCCCTGCCACCGTGGTCCATAAGAATGTGCGATAAGGGATACCAAAAAGTGCCGGAACTGTATTGGTGAACCATAAAGGAAAAAAAGGAACGAGCCTTAAAAAAATGAGGTAGCTGGCTGCATCTTCTTGAAGCCCTTTTTCTACTTTTTTAAGCAGGGGGCCTGCCAGGCGGTAAAAATGCTCCCTAAAAGACGTCCGTGCGGCTAAAAAGAGAAGGGAGGCGCCGATTGTCGCGGATATAATGACATATAAAGTGCTGAATGGCTGGGGGAACAAGCAGCCGGCTAAAATGGAAAGGACAAAGGGACCGGGCAGGGCTAATACAACATACAGAATATATATGCTCATAAAGAGAAAGGTGACAAGGAGCGGATATTTAAATGTATAGGTGCTGAGAATTTGCTCAACTTTTTTAAGATCTTCCCAGCCGATGACATTTGCTAAGAGAGCTAGATAAGCTAAGATCATGAGGAGAAAAATGAGGGAGATGGGAATATAGCGTCTGCATTTTTTCCACATATTAATAGTCGTCCATGCAGATCTGCAAAAAACTTAAAAGGGTGTCAAGTAAGCGCTGCTTAGGACAGGTTTGCCTGACTATTAAGTCAAAAGCTGGTGAAAAGGAAATCAAGCGAACGAAAGAGGAAAAAAAGCAACTCCGAGGCAAATTAACGAATAACTTCACTTGCTTTTCTTGTTCTCTCATAAAGCATTCCTTGTGCACTCTCCTGCGAAAGGTAAATCTTCGAGGAATTCCTTATTGATTTTCACAGTCAAGGCTTATCGATCCAAAAAGCAGGCTCTATGTGAAAAAGATTGATCCGATGAATGATGATTAATAACTAGCACAAGTTAATTCTTTATTTAAAGAAATTTTTTTACATTGGCTCGAATTTCCAGGTTTTTATTGATAAAAATAAAAACCTAAACTAAAACATATAAACTCTTAGGTTTATAAGCTTATTATCATTTATCGGAGGTTCGCGATGTGCACCCAGGTTAAACGCAAAATTAACCCTACTATTTTTTTTGCTATTGCAATTTTTCTGGGTGTCTTGTGTGGTTGTCTTCAGCAGGCGATGATTATTCAAGTGGCAGAAACTGTTTCGCAATTATTCATTAATCTTTTGAAGCTAGTCAGTTTGCCCATTATTTTTCTTTCCATTGTTTCAACTGCATCCGGCATGGAGAATATTCAAGAAATTAAGTGGTTGGGCCAAAAGGTTGTTAAATATACTCTTTTGACCACTCTCCTTGCAGCGACAATCGCCTTGGGATTATTTATTGGCATTGATCCTGTCAGAGGACAAATCTTGGCTTCGCCGGCTGCTGCAGAATCTTCGCCTTCTCAGGCGAGCTATCTCTCTTTTTTTATTCAAATTGTTCCATCCAATATTATTCAGCCTTTTAGCGAAAATAATGTCATTGGCGTCTTGTTTCTCGCTATCTTACTGAGCTTCGCTATCGTCTCTCTTCCCTCTCAGCATCGCTCGGTGCTGCATTCCTTCTTCTCTAGCATCTATGCTGCCATTATTGCCATTACGCGCTGGATTATTTTGATTATGCCGGTGGCGATTTGGGCATTCGTCGTCCTATTTATGCGTGACCTCAGTCAAGGGCTGGACGTAAAAAGCTTAGCTTTATATTTAACCTGCGTAATAGCGGCTAATGTCATCCAGGCATTTATTGTTCTCCCTACTATGCTGAAATTAAAGGGAATATCGCCTGTTAAAATGGCCAAAGGAATGTTGCCGGCGTTATCCGTTGCGTTTTTTACAAAGTCCTCTGCTGCGGCCCTTCCCATGGCGATGCGTTGCGCAGAAGAAAATGTTGGTATTTCTAGGAAAGTGGCCAGTTTTACTCTTCCGCTTTGCACGACAATTAATATGAATGCTTGCGCGGCTTTTATTTTGATTACAGTCCTTTTTGTTTCTATGAGCCAAGGGGTCAGCTATACGGCAGCAGAAATGGGACTGTGGGTTATTTTAGCTACGGTTGCGGCAATCGGCAATGCAGGGGTTCCGATGGGATGCTACTTTTTAGCAAGCGCCTTTTTGGCGGCTATGAACGTTCCTTTAAATATTTTAGGGATTATTTTACCGTTTTATACTTTGATTGATATGCTAGAGAGCGCCATTAATGTTTGGTCGGACTCCTGTGTTGCAGCGGTTGTCAATCAAGAGGTTGGACTGGAGAGTTCTTCCCAAAAACAAGTCCATCAGGCCGAGCATCAAGTGAGTGCAATCATTTAATTGAATTTGATTTCAAGCCCTTTCTATTTGGGAAAGGGCGCAATTGTTTCCGCTGGGATATTTGAATGAGAAGGATAGATTTGAAAAATATTTTGATTAAAGGGTGTGTTAAATTCAAATTTAAATGACATGTATAAAAAAAGACCTGCGACTAAACGAGCTGCGCGAGTGGCGCAGTTTAAGGCGGCTGCAGGTGATGTCAAGCCCTTCTTTTCAAGAACCGCTCTTATGGGTGGCGAACCCTCCTAAAGCTGCTAACGGCCTAGATTTGAATTCTTTTCTCCTAGGCGGAGGTCCGAAGATGGGAGAAGATAATCTTGGAGATAGACAATTAGCAATTCGACGACAGTCTCTAAACAGCTATCTTAATTTAAAAATATCTGCTATTTAATAGAAGTAATCATTCTGGTTTTTATTTTTTTCCCCCGATCTGTTAAGATGTTTTGCAAAAAGTTAAAAGTTATACCTAAACTACAAGGAAAAGAATGGATACGTGTGCTTCGCCTCAATTCTTTTCAGCCGATCGCGCGGCTGTTATTAAACAATTAGGCTCGCAGCAGCTGATTGACTGCTTACGTAAAATGCTGCTGATCCGCAATTTCGAACTGCGCGCTGAAGCGGCCTATCAGCAGGGGAAAATTGGCGGCTTTTTTCATGCCTATGTAGGGCAGGAAGCTATTCAAACAGCAGCCGTGCAGGCTCTTGGACCAAATAATTGGTATGCGACTTCTTATCGTGTTCATGCCTTAGCCCTTTTATTGGGAGCGTCTCCTAATGAATTGATGGCCGAGCTTTACGGGCGGGCAACTGGAAATGCCAGAGGGCGCGGGGGATCGATGCACTTTTTCACAGAGCGTTTGCTTGGCGGTTTTGGAATTGTGACCGGTCAGGTTCCAATTGCAACGGGTGCTGCCTTTACTTTGAAATACGAGGGAAATAAGGATGAAGTGTCGATCTGCTTTATGGGAGATGGGGCTGTGCCGCAAGGGGCTTTCCATGAGTCTTTAAATTTAGCGTCTCTATGGGATCTTCCTTGTATTTATGTCATTGAAAATAATCAGTGGGGGATGGGGACGGCGGTTCAAAAGGCTGTTAGCGTATCGCATTTAGCTGAAGATAAAGCTCCCGGATATAATATGAAGGGATATACATTCGATGGAATGGACTTTTTTAATTGTTATGGGGGATTTTCCCATCTTTTTCATGAAGTCTTAGAGACGCAGCGTCCCGTCTTGGTAGAAGTCGTGACCCAGCGTTTTAAAGGGCACTCTATTTCTGATCCGGGCCTTTACCGCTCCAAAGATCAGCTTAAAGAAGTGATGATCCGCGATCCTATCCAGATCATGCAGGCGACCTTGATAGAGGAAGGAATGATAAGCGAGGAGCAAGTAAAGCAAATGGATAAAGAGATTCGCGAAATAGTGATAGAGGCCATGCATTTTGCGGATAATAGCCCGTGGCCAGATCCGCAGACGTTGGAAGAAGATGTTTTCGCTCCTTAATAAAGACTTATTAAATCATTGATAGAAGAGGTAGACACGTGGCTAACGGAACACAAGTCGTGGAAATGAGAGAGGCGCTTCGCCAAGCCATTGATGAAGAGATGGAGCGCGATTCAAAAGTTTTTGTCATGGGCGAAGAAGTGGGCGAATATAATGGCGCCTATAAAGTCACAAAAGGAATGCTAGCGAAATGGGGCCCCAAGCGCATTGTAGATACGCCTATTTCAGAGTTGGGATTCGCCGGTCTTTGCGTTGGAGCTGCGATGACAGGGCTTCGTCCTATCGTTGAATTTATGAGTTTTAATTTTTCCTTTGTTGCAGCCGATCAATTGATTTCCAATGCGATTAAAATGTATTACATGTCAGGCAATCGGTTTTCCGTTCCCATTGTTTTTAGAGGACCAAATGGCGCTGCGGCACAAGTATCTAGCCAGCACTCGCATTGCGTAGAGGCTATATATGGAAATTTGCCCGGTTGGTATGTGATCGCTCCCAGCAACCCCTATGATGCCAAAGGGCTTTTAAAGTCAGCTATTCGCAATAATAATCCGGTCTTATTCTTAGAGTCGGAATTGTCTTATGGCGATAAAATGGAAATCCCAACGAGTGAATATCTTGTTCCTATTGGGAAAGCCCAAGTGGTTGTTCCCGGCCAAGATATTACTATCATTTCTCATAGCCGCATGGTCAATGTTTGCAAAGAAGTTGCCAAGGAATTGGCTAAAAAGGGAATCAAAGCCGAATTAATAGATTTGCGCACGATTAAACCTCTTGATATTGCGACAATTGCGACATCTATTCGAAAGACCAATCGCTGCGTCATTGTGGAGGAAGGGCATATCTTTGCAGGTATTGCTGCCGAAGTCGGATTTCAAATCATGGAGCATTGTTTTGACTACTTGGATGCCCCTTTAGAGCGGGTTTGCCAACGAGAGACACCCATGCCTTATTCCAAAGTGTTAGAAAGAGAAACGTTGCCAAACGTTGAAAGAATACTCGCAGCTGTTTATAAAGCCCTGAATAAAAATTAGGAGATTATATTTTATGCCTTTTGCACTGACGATGCCAAAACTGTCTCCCACAATGGAAGAAGGAACGATTGTTAAATGGCATAAAAAAGTAGGCGATTTTATTCAACCGGGCGACCTTTTATTCGAAGTTGCCACCGATAAGGCAACAGTTGAACATAATGCGCTAGATGAAGGCTGGCTTCGTCAAATCCTTGTCAATGAAGGACAAGAAGCGGTGGTTAACCAAGCAATCGCTGTTTTAACCGCAGATGAAAAAGAGAGCTTTGAAGGCTATCAGCCGCCGCAATTGCCGTCCGAATCTGCTGAAGAGCCGAAGAAAGAAAGTGTATCTGAAGGACAGAAAGTAGAGGGAAAAGCGGAAGAGCCTGAAAAGCGTAAAGGAGCGGCCTTACAGCAACCAGTTTTTACTCCGGAGCCCCCTTTAGAAAATTATACCTTTGAATTTCCTACAGAAACATTGGAAAAGCGCATTTTAGCTTCTCCTTTGGCAAAAAAACTCGCTAAAGAAAAAGGATTAGACCTGACAACGATTAAAGGCACAGGCCCTAATAGGCGCATTATGAGCCGGGATCTGGAAAAGGCGCAGCCCGCGGCCGGTATCGTTAACTTTGGCCGACGTGAGAGCCCTCAACGGCCTGCCGGAAGCTATGAAGAGCAACCTTTATCTCCTATGCGTAAAGTCATTGGGCAAAGGCTTCAGGAATCCAAGTCTTTTATCCCTCATTTCTATGTGACGCATACTATCTTGGCAGATGCTCTTGTTGATCTACGGGAACAGCTTAAAAATAACCAAATCAAAGTATCGGTCAATGATTTTATTGTTCGCGCTTGCGCGCTGGCATTGAAGCAACATCCCAAAATTAATACAGGATTTAATTCGGCTAATCAAACGATTATTCAATTCCAAACAATTGATATTGCCATTGCTGTGAGCATGGAAAGTGGGCTCATTACTCCTATTGTTCGCCATGCCGATTTTAAAAATTTGGGAGAGCTTTCCGTTGAAATTCGCTCCTTGGCTCAAAAAGCCAGAGAGGGAAAGCTGGAACCGCAGGAATATAAAGGAGGATCTTTTACAATTTCCAATTTGGGAATGTATGGAGTCTCTCATTTTCAAGCGATTCTCAATCCTCCTCAATCGGCTATTCTAGCAGTCGGAGGAATTCAAGAGGTTCCCGTTATTCAAAATGGAAAGATCATACCTGGTAAAACCATGACCCTGACACTTTCTGTCGATCATCGTGTCATCGATGGAGTTGAGGCAGCGGTTTTTCTTCAAACATTAAAAAACTTATTAGAAAACCCTGGAATTTTATTAATTTAATAATGTTGATTTTTATTTTAAAAGGTGTTAGAGTTTATCTTTTCTTAATAATGTTTTTATCTTTAATTTATTTTTATTTAATAGATTTTAGTTTGAATTTTTTGGATAATAGGAAGTAGTATGACAGTTTGTTTAAGAGCAACAATGACAGAAACAGTGCCTTCTTGCTCTTTAATAAGTGAGACAAGGATCGCAGTAAATGAAACGGCGCAGCCCAGACAAGATATGGAGGCGGATCAAGTTGAGCTTGCGACTATGCGTCTTCTAGCCAATTTGAATTGGCTTGCAGACGGCCATCCTAGAAATGAGGTCATAGATCTAGCTAATGATCTATTGGAAGCGCCTTATCGCCGCAATGAAGACACTCGTCCTACTCACCGTTCTTATAGAAGAAGTTTAAATGTTAATGCAGACGTTGTACCTGCGGCAGGGCTTCTTAGTTTTATTCAAACGATATTTATTGGTTTAGGCACGCTTTTTCTCGGCTATCAGGCCTTTCACTCAGGTCAAGATACTAGAACTTTTGAAAAGATGACAGAAACGCTTAATATCAATAAATTTATTTGGAAGACGGTTTTGAAGAGTTCATATCGCCCAGGGTATGATACAATTATGGGAAGTGCCTTTCAACAAGCACAAAAGCTTATCCAAGAGAAGCAATCCCTAGCTACCTATTCCTATTATTTAAGAATTACGCTGCTTGCATCCGGAATTCTTACAACTCTCAGCTTTGTTTTCATTAGCTCTCCTATTTATACGTTTATGGGTCTCTCAGTTTGTACCATTACTTCTATTTTTATGATTGTTAAATATGGAAAAAGTTCTTTCGCACAATTTCAGTTTACGACTAATTTAAAAAATAAATTGAAGCAAGCGGAAGAGACAGCTTATCTCTTTCGATTGGATAGCCTTTCTTTTACGACGCCTTCGTCAAATTCTCATCCTTCTTTGCAGCCTAGGGGAATTATTCCTCCTTCTCCTGTTTAGGATCTTTTTAACCTTGTCTATTCAATTCATTGAATCGGTTGCTTAGAAGATATTAAAAATAGTTTATTTTCATGGGTGCGCATCGAACTGTTTCTCGTGCTAGTTAAATGCAAAAAGAAGGCGCTCATGAAATTACTGAATCCTTTTCTTAAATCCAAAAGTTTTAATATAAATATTTTATGAAAATATTTTAAATTGTCTTTGTTTATCAAAAAGGGTAGAATTTAATCACTAGGAGGCTGGATTGCATAATCTCGAATAGCCATCTGACGGCGGTCTCTAGGGAGCTAAACCTATGTTGCAAGAAGAATTGAGATTTAAGACATACATATTGATTTTTCTACAGATAGGGAGTTAATTTTCAACTTTCAGGAATTGCTATGATCTGGCCAATCAATCATGAAACGGAGTATGTTTTTTCGCTCCCTTCCAGACGTCCCCTTCTCAGACAGGAAATAAATCCTTCCGAGCAGCCTGCTTTAATTAGGGGACAAGAAGGGGGATGGGGAAATAAAATTACTGTCGTTGTCGATGCTCTTTCTTCCATCTTAAGTCCATTGATTAGTTTGATTTGTCAGATAGCTAAAATTATTTTTTACCCTTTCACATGGAGCTATAATAAGGCCCTATCGCTTTTTGATCGGTCGCCTAGGGAAAATACGCCTTTAAGTCAGACGAGCAGAATCCTTACACCTCCGCCTGTAGTGCCTAGTTTGGATAGGAATGCAAGTCATCCTATAGAGAATTTATCCCCCCTTCCTCCTATTTCTCTGCCTGTATCGGAGATAAATGTACAGGCTTCTTCAGAATCAAATTCGTCCATAAAAGAAGGAGGCGAGGACGCTGCCGGCACGCCTAAGAGTCCAGAAGAGCGCATGCTGAGAAATTTGCGCAAGGCAATTAAAGAACATAGAGAAGAATGCGTCATAGATGAAGAAAATATGTTCTCTTCCGTCAAAACTCATTTATCGTTCAGGTTGTTTGAATGTGAAGAGAAGGGTTCTATACGCGAAGACATGGAAGATGCCCATTTCTTTATTCCTGTAGAGAATGGCTATTTAATGGGATTATTTGACGGGCATGGAGACAAGGGAAAAATTGCGCGATTTGCGGCTTTGCAGTGTAAAAGGTTATTTCCTCTGGAAAAAGCAAAATCTCCGGATGATTTAAGAGCTGTTTTCACTCATATAATCAATCAAATTCATCAACAAGTCATTCAGAAATCCTTTCCTGGGGGAAGTACCGCCGTAATTGGCTTTATCGATAAAAAGACGAATCGCATTTATACCGGCACACTTGGAGATTCCGAAGCTAAAATTTTTCGGAAAACGGAAAAGGGGTGGCAGGTAATCCCTCTTTCTTGTGTCCGAGATTGGTCAAGCAAAAAAGATGCAGCTCGTGCAGCACGAGCTTTAAATAAGGACCTCATCGCTGAAGTTTGGCCGCGAATGCGAGCAAAATTTTTAAGGTTTCCTACCTTAAATGAAGGTGTGAATGTCAGTCGTGCAATTGGTGATCAAGAGTATAATGAATGGAATGGAAAACCGGGAGTGATTCAAAAGCAAAAAACGACAATGGCGGAGTTAAAGAAGGGAGATCTACTTATAATGGCTTGTGATGGCTTATGGGATTATGCAAAAGATCGGGAACTCATCGATCAAGTATTAAATCCTTGGTTAGAAGATCAGGAACTTGATCTAGCTCAATTGATCGTGGATTATGCTTTAAATAAAAAAAATAGCACGGATAACGTATCGGTAATCGCTCTTTACACAGAAAAAAATTGAGTTTTTGCAAATGAAGGAATAAAGCGATACATGCTTTAATTGAGCTCTCAACCCGGTTCACTAGCAAAATATCTAGCTTTTTCTCTGCAGTCTCTGTTTGCGTTGTAGATTTTATATTCTGAACGCTTTTTCTATTATACAGATAAATACAAACTACACAGTGCATAAAGACTGCAGAGAAAATTCGAAAGCGTAACTTTTATTTTAAAGTTGCTCTATATTGCCTTCCGAAGATGTTTCTAGATTAACCAACAGCCAAAGAGCGTGCGGAGGGCGGCTAATTAGTCTTAGCTTTCGCTCAAGTGGCGATAGCTTCTTCTATCGCTTGCAGTCTTGCCTCATGTTTTTTAAGCTGATCCACATACCTTTCAATATTGCGCAGGAAGACTTGATTGCGGTTATATTCATTCAAAGGCGCTGCGGGAACACCTCCATATTTGCCAGCAGATAAAGATTTGGTAACTCCGCTCTTTCCTGCAACGGTTACGCCATCGGCAAGATGAAGATGTCCGGCAACAGCGACTTGTCCGGCCAAAATGACGTGTTTTCCGGTTGATGTCGATCCTGCAATTCCAGTTTGCGCAATAATAATATTATGCGGTCCTATGCACGCGCCATGCCCAATCTGCACAAGATTGTCAATCTTGCTGCCTTGCCCAATTTTTGTACTTTTGAAGCGGGCACGATCAATAGTTGTATTAGCTCCGATTTCAACGTCATCTTCAATCCAAACATCGCCCACTTGATTCAGTTTGATATGACGGCCTTGCTTATCTGTGATATAGCCAAAGCCGCATGAGCCAATCACAGCCCCTGGTTGAATGATCACCCGATCGCCAAGAAGGCAATTTTCGCGAATGACTACCCGGGGATGAATGAGACAATGCTGGCCAATGCGTGTATGAGGGCCAATATAAACTCCGGCTCCTATGAAAGAATGGGCCCCTATATGGACACCTTCGTCAATGATGGCCTGAGGGCAAATCGTAACGTTCTCTTCTATTTTTGCGCTCGGATGAATAACCGCTGTAGAGTGAATGCCTGTAAATCCGGAAGGGTGCGATCTTTGAGGATGCAATAGATCGACAAGCTGTTGGAATGCCCGTGAAGGCTGTTCCGAGATCAGAAAATTCTTTCCTTCAATTATCGGGGCTTGCGCATCGACAAAAATGACGCCCGCTTGAGAAGATTTCATGGCTTGCAAATAGCGGAGATTGGATAAGAAGGATGCATCGGCAGATGTGGCGTTTTCTAAGTCTGCTACATTTTCAATGACGTGGTCAGGATTGCCAATAAGCTGGCAGCCAGTATAAGTGGCTAGTTCTTGCAAATGAATAGTCTTTTTTTCTCGCATAAAACCTTTAAAAGAATTTCAGTTAGTTAACTGAATTGAGTTAAAGCCAAATTCGGAAAATGTCTTTAACTAGATTAATTTTTTTCAATCAATTATTCTGATTTTATGGATTTAATGCCACTAATAGATGCTGTGAATTGATTTTGAGGCGGAAAGGGAATTAGACGAGAGATGGATTAAATTTCTTAATAACTTTAATCCATCTCCATGGTTTATTAGAGCGCTTTGCTAAGCATTAGCGCTTTTTATTGGGGCTATCTTTTGGTTCAGCATCATAAATAGCATTCATTTTAGCAATAATACGATCTGTTACATCCAATTGAGGAGAAAAGAACGTGCATGCCTCATCGCTAAAAATAACATCTAAAGTTTGGCCATTGATAGGCTCTTGCGCCACTTGTATGGATGCCTTGCTGATACTATCCGTCAATTTTTGAACGATCTTGATATTGGCTTGTTGGAGCGTCTGAATATATTGGTTTTGCAGTTGCATGCCCTCTTGTCTGATTGTTCGCTTCTTACGCTTCAGCTCGTTAGCTGCATCTTCTGAAATGCTATCCATATAATCATCATCGTTTAGCTTGCTTTCAATTTCTTCTAAATCGCGTTCTTTATCTTGCAAAATAGATTCCATTTGATTTTTCATTTTCTCAAAATTGGCTTGCTCTTGCTTTCCTAATTTAGACTCATCTAAACAGCGCTTTGTATTAACAATGCCAATTTTAATTGCTTGGCCTGAGGAAGGGTTCCAATTTTGTTGGGCAAAGCAGGACAGGGCGAAGGTACAAGCCCATAGCGTTCCAAGACCCAGGAACCAATGACGTAATTTTTTCATAGCGTTCTCCTTATTGATTTAATAAGCTAAGAGGATAGTTTGAAACTCATAATAGCCTGGAGAGAAAATCTCTCGCATCCAGTGTTTAACATGTTTTAAGAAATTATCTTAGAAATTTCCTCCAAAAGAAAGAAAGAACTTTTTCACTTCGCTGCGATTGCGTGGATTTAGCGGATAGCCCATCCCCAATGTAATAGGTGGAACGCTGTCAATTAGCTTGAATCGTGTTCCATAACCGACAGCAACGCTCATTCTGCCAAATTCCCAGGTATCTTGCGAGAGATGGCCTGCATCAAAGAAAGCAAACAGTTCAAAATCTTGCGTAATGCGACGGGATAGCTCGACCGAATAAAGCTGCATAGAAATACCGCCGCGTGGAATATGGTCATGCGCATGCTTATACTGAGGCCCCAGGCGATAAGGACGATAACCGCGAACATTAAAGTCGCCGCCTAAGAAAATTCTTTCATCCAAAGGCAAAGAATCAAAAGTCGTGTCGCCAAGCGGTTGGATAAAGCGGAAATCAGCCCGATATCTCAATATCATCCGGCTGCCTATTCCTAAGTAATAACTGTTTAAGTAGCCGAGGCTAAAGAAGGAATGGTCTCCTCCCAATCCCGCATATTCGATCAATAACTTCGATCTAAATCCTTGAGAAGGCTTAATAGGATGGTTGGTCGAATCATAGCTCAAAGAGGCTCCTATTGCAGAAATAAGGCCATGGATATTGGCATCATGCTCCAATTGAGAGATATGGCTTCCTCCATGATGAAGATTGACGCTACCATTTTTTAAGCGGTATTGGATTCCCAAGCGCAAGAATTGGTTGACATTGTATTGAGCCCGCAACATTAACGCGACTGTTTCTAAATCGTACTCTTTAGAGATATAGCGCGTGCTTGATTTAGAAAGATCGCAGCCAATCGTCCAATTGGAGTCCATAAAGTATGGCTTTGTCCAGGAGAATGTATAATTGCGGCTTTTTTGACCAATTTGCGTACTCAGTTGTGCATATTCACCGCCGCCTCTCAGCGCCCGAAGCCCGTCTCTCCAGAAATAATAGAACCCTTCATGATTGAAATTACGCTCGGTGATATTAATTCCCCCGAAAATTTCTTCCGTGCTGCTATATCCCAAAAAGGCGCTGAATTGACCTGTATTTGTCTCTTCTACTTCGATATAGACATCCCGATAGTCGCTTCCAAGTGAAGACTCTGTGCCTTTTACGATATAGACATTGACATTTTTGAAATAGCCAATGTTAATCAATCTTTGTTCAGATGCCTTGAGCTTAAGGACGTTAAAAATTTCACCGGGAACTAACAAGGTTTCGTGCAAAATGACTGAAGTTTTTGTTGCAATATTACCGAATACGCGGATCAAGCCGACTCTGAACTGTTCGCCTTCTTCAATCTTAAAATGCACATTATAGCGATGCTCTCCTTCAACAAGTTCGGGTTCAAAATCAATAAAGGCATCGACATAGCCGATACGGCCATAGGCATCTGTCAAACGCTCCAGCGTATCGCGCAGATCTTCTAAAGAAAAAGGCATGCCATCGCGTATGAGGAATAAGCGGTCGATCTCTTCATCGCAAATCACTTGATTGCCCTCAAATGAGAGGCGCCCAAAGTAATAGCGTTCTCCTTTATCGGCTATAACCGTGACAATAATGCGATCGGTCTTGCAAGATTCCATTACCGTGATATCTACTTGGGCATCCGCAAACCCTTCATTTTGTAAATAGTTCGTAATAATGAGTTTGTCTTGCTGAATGGCATCTTCATTGTAAGTTCCCTCTTGAGTGAACCAGCTCATAAAGATGTTATATTTCTTCGTAATCATCTGATGCAGAATTTCGCTCTGCTCTTTATCCGTAAAATTGACAAATTCGATTTCTTGAATTTTTCCCGAGCGCCCTTCATGAATATCGATTGTAATATCAACTTCATTTGTTTCACTGTTAAGTTCGACATGATAATCCAAATGCGCTTCAAAAAAACCTTTGCGAATGTAATAAGCTTTTAGCTTATGAAAAGCTTCATTAAAAGCTTGGCGTTCGTAAACAGCAAAGCATCCGATACCCAATTCTTTTTGAAGGCGATTTGTAGAGACGCGGTGATTCCCATGCCAATGAATGGTGCGAATGGTCGGCTTAGGCCATAAATGGATCGTTACATGCACGTGCTCTTCATCAGTTTCTATAGTTGGCTCCACTCGGTCATAGTCTTGAGAAAGGGTTTTCAGATCTTCATCAAAATCCGCTTGCGAGAAAAATCCTCCCTGTTTAGTGCCCAAACGGGTTGCAATAGCATTATTATCGGATATAGTGCCCGTTCTTGTATGAACAATAATGTCCACACTTTCAATTGTTTGATTCTCATATTGTAAAACTTGTGCAGATGCAAATTGAAAGAAAATTAAACAAAAGAAATGGAAAACAAAAAAGATCTTCTTAGTCATAATTGGCCTCAGCGTTGGCAAAAAAAAGGATGTCCTTATTTCGACTATTGATACAAGTAGAAAAGGTAAGTGATCATAGGAAATAAAGCCCTATTTTGCAACTAGAACTCTAGGGAATTAAAGATTGAAGGGAGCGTCAATTAAAGGTTAAGCCATTTAACAAATGGCTAGATTTTCTAAAAATTAAGCTTAAGATTTAGAATGTTAAATGGTTATGATTTTTTAATTGGAAAAAGAGGCACAAGAAAGAACTCTTTGCCTCTCTTAATGGTTTTAATTTAATTGATTATAGCGAATGTTTCTCAGGACTTCAGCGAAGGGTTCAATGATCTTTTGTGCATGGGATTCATGGATTCCTCTATTGGTCATGCCTAAAATCATATAGTCGCAATTCATTGCCATTTGCTCGATTTTAGAGCGATACTCTTCTCGGTCTGGAGTTGCCATTTGCTTCCATTTATTTTCTAAATAGTCAGCTGTCTTTTCAAATCCCGTTTGCAAATATTCAAAAGCTTCCAGCTCCCGTTCTCCGGAATCGCCCCAAAAGTAAGTCATGCATCCCGTAATCATCAAGCCGCTCATGCCGCTTAGGATGGCCAGTCCAATTGTCAAAGCAGAAGGGGCATGAATGGCCAAGGGGACTCCGCAGGAAATCATAGGGCCTACACAAAATAGCGCACATGTATTGCGGTTTAAATTAATTCTAGCCGCGTTTAGAGAGCGATATTCTCTTTCTGTAAGATAAGTGGGATAGGCGGGGTCCGGATCTGTCCAGCAAGATCCGTATCCGCAGCAAATCGTATCTAGAAAAATTTGCTTGAGATTGCAAAAAAAATTAGCCCCCAATTCTAAAGCTTTGTTTCCGCAAGGAGCCGGAATGGCTTTCATACGGGACGATTGGACTTTTTGTTCCTTATTGGCTAAATATTCAAGGATTGATTCCAATAACTGCGCTTCTTCTCTTTTTTTGTTTTTATAATCTTCTTGTGAAAGGGCAGGAGAAATATAAGTGGGAAAAGGGGGAATAAAATTTATTAAAGACATGTTCATGCATTCCTTTTTAACTTATTTAATTAATAAAATTTTAAATTGATAAAAATAAACTTATTCTATTTTGCGAATTCCTAAGAGCCTGTTAAAAAACTTGGTTTGTCAAACGTTTTAGCATTAATTTAGACATTGCCAAATAGATAAAAGCTTCAGAAGTTGAGGGATAATATTCATAGTCTTTACTCAATCTTCGATACCTTCCAA
>NZ_FCNU01000001.1 GCF_001545115.1 Candidatus Protochlamydia phocaeensis | reverse complement strand
TTGGAAGGTATCGAAGATTGAGTAAAGACTATGAATATTATCCCTCAACTTCTGAAGCTTTTATCTATTTGGCAATGTCTAAATTAATGCTAAAACGTTTGACAAACCAAGTTTTTTAACAGGCTCTCAGCCACCTCAAGATTCTATTCACCAGAACATTAATAAGAGCGCTCATCTTTTAACCCATGTACCTGACTCATCTCTTCAAAGAACTTCTGTCACTTCTGACAATATTTCCTCAAAAACAAGACAGAATTATATTTCGTGGACTGAAGAAAAGACTAAAGCCTTTATGCAAGCTTTGACCCCTTATCTAACTTTTACCTCTGAGGGAAATCCTAAAGTTAGAAATTGGTCGCAAGCAGCTAAAGATATTACAAAAGAGTTGAAAAAATTAGATCCAGAAATAGAAGAGGTTGGTTTAAGATCTCTTCAACAAAAATTTCATGGATTAAAAAGCGAGAACAAATATCAGTCTAATAGCTTAAATCTAGCCTTTCTCAGCCAACAGAAAACTCTGACACAGAGCCGGAAGATAGGGAGGAAGAAGCTTCTATTTTATTTAACTCGCCTCTTTTATCTCAGCAAAGCATGCCTCAGGCAGTTCCAACCTTCCTTCAAGATGTTCCTTTTAAAGCAGAGCAGGCATTAAATCCTATTCAGCCTTACTCTCCTTTAGAACCTATTCAACAACCTGTTTCTTCTACTCGTTTATCTATTTCGAGAAAAGTCAAGAAGAACAAGAGGATATGGACAGATAGAAGGATTGAAGCCTACATTCAAGCTTTAACTCCTTATTTATTTTTTACCTCTAAAGGAAAGCCCAAAGTTCACAATTGGCCAAAAGCAATTGAGGCGGTCAAAAAAGAATTAAAAGCATTGGATCCGTAAGTAAAAGAATGGAGCGAAACGGCACTTCAACGGAGATTTTATATTTTAAGAGAAAAGAAAAATGATCTTTTGTACTCACTTTTCAAAAATAAAACTGACAAGGTTACGTTAGTAGGTCGGTAATTGGAAAGCATCCACCCCCTCCTGCAACCTTTCATTCAGGAAAAGATTGCAGGAACGCATGCTAAAGGACTTTTTATATACAAAATAAAGAGGGTGTAAGGAGCCAAAATCAGACAAGTAGCATTAAATCTATCAGAGCATCAATTTATAATTGATATAAAATCACAATAAAATTATAATAATTAATTTGAAAAAAATTAATTACATGTAATTCTTAAACTAATTAGATCGCTATTTCAAAAGGATAGAATAGTATGGTAAATAATAATGATTTCAACTCTGGGATTCAAGCAAATCCCACTTATACAAGGCAAGCATTAAACTCTGCTTCTAATCTCGTTCCAGATCCTAAATATCCACGCATTGAGACAGTTTTAAAAAACCTTTTTTCTGATACCACAACAACTCAAATACCCCCTAATTCGCAAACTTTAGGGTCTGTAATTTATCGTAAAATATCAAAAAAAGCACCCACTATTAAAAAGGTAACTGAAAGAGATAAAGCATTCATGGAAATTTTCCTCCCTTATGTCCATAAGCAATCTGACGTATTTTTAATTAATTGGGATAGAAGTTTTGATTCAATTAGAGATAAACTACAAAAAGTAGATTTAGTAAAAGGGCTAAAATTAAGAAAAGATTATTTACAAAGCAAATTTAGAGAGCTAAGAGACACTCCAGAATTCATTTCACTTTATAAATCAAAAATCTATGGTAAAAATTTAGAGAGTGAAAACAGTCTAAAAAATGAGAGGGTTGAATTTGATGCTAACTCATTCATTGATAAATGAGTAAGTTAGGAATATCTCTTATTATTAAAAATAAAAATTATTAAATTAATCATTTCCTACATTTATAAAAAATAATTACATATTGCATATGGTAGTCTAATTAATGGATATGATAATTTATTTTAATAAATGAAAGTTTAGACTATGATTTCTCTTCATTTCAAACGTTCACTTATTCAAAACTATGCGTACTAGCTGTCCAGATTGTAGATCAAGTAGATTTGTCAAGAACGGTATCAACAAACATTTCGATCAGAACCATTTATGTAAAGATTGTGGGCGTCAGTTTGTTTTAGAGCCTATGGCAAATCAAATATCAGAGCAAACCAAAGATTTGGTCAATAAGCTTTTGTTAGAAAGATTATCTCTAGAAGGAATTTGCCGATTAACAGGAGTCAGTCAAACATGGCTAATGAGCTATATAACAGAACTGTATCATTACGTTCCTGATGATTTGAATCTTATTATTCCACAAGATATAGAAGGAGTTTTTTTGACAAGAGTAGAGGCTGATGAGATTTGGAGTTTTGTTGGACATAAAGGAAATCGCAAATGATAGGGCAGGCTTAAGATATCACAACAAAACAAGTGATTGCTTGTCATATAGGAGGAAGAGTTTCCAAAGATGCTAAAGCTTTATGAGACTTAATTCCCGATGTTTATAAAAATGACGCTGATTTTTATACGGATCAGTTGGAAGTTTATCGAGAAGCAATTCCTGAAGAATTACATCACTCTTGTAAAAAAAAAGCGGCAAAACAAGTTTGATAGAAAGGCTCAATTGCACTTTCAGACAGCGTATCAGCCGATTGGTAAGGAAGTCTTTGTCATTTCTAAAAAGCTTTTTAATCATATAGGCGCCATTAAATATTTTTTATCTCATTACAATTTAGAAGCACTTTATAAGTTTTTAGGTAAAAAAGAATTAATTCCTATTTGGATTGAGTCTTAAAATCATCATAGTCATTAGTTAGACTACCCATTTGAGCAGGTAGTTAAATTTTTTACTTTTGATTTTCTTATGTTTAATAGAAGGACAGGCCTATAGGTTAAAAAATGACGTTTAAGTGGCGTCATGTCCTTTTCTTAAAAGAGGTTAAATTTGCCTATTTGAAATTAATGAATCTAAAAATAATGGATTTTTTTAATAAGTTTTATATAGAGTTGGTTTATTAACTTATTTTTAATAGGAGAAAGCATGAATAAGGTAGAATTCACTCCAATCCCTCCTTCTATTACTTATATGGTTCCTCCGCCTTCTAGTTATAATCGACCAGTGACGGTTGATTTTTCTCAAGAATCGATTTTCAGTTTTGAGTGGATCAAAAGAGGAGGACATCGCTTATGTTCAAAGATATTATTCCCCTCTTCCGATGGAGTTGAATGGGAAGAAAAAAGAATAAAGCTTCAAGAAGAATTTCAAGCGCAAAGAGTCTCTCTAGAATCTCCCGATGGCAGTCAATTAGATGGCATGCTTTTTCCTTCTACTAGCAAAGATGCCCAATTAGCTAAAAAGGCCATTTTATTTGCTCCCGGAGCGGATGGGTTTTATGAGGATAATTTTTCCTATTATCTTGTTAAGTTGATTAAACGGCATGTAGGAAACATCAATATTCTTATTGTCAATTATCCCGTCATGGCCAGCAAGGGAGAGTTAAATTTAGAATCCATGAAGCTCACCATTTTCAGCGGCTGTTCTTTTTTGATTAATGAGAGGGATATTAAGCCAGACGATTTAATTGTTTATGGCCAATCTTTAGGTGGCGTCGCTTCTATTAAAGGAACCCTCTTCTTTCAGCAAACTTATCCTGATGCGATGATAAATGTGATTAACGAGAGATCTTTTGCCGATTTTCCCTCCGTTGTCCAGCATACAGGAGGACGCGTATTGGGATTCCTGGGGAGAAAATTGTTTGAATCCAATAATTGGCAGACCCCTCATATAGAAGAGGAATTTAATAGCCTGAGAGGTCAGAAGTTTGTCATTTATTCAAAATATGATGGAGTAGTGGGAAAATCCAACACCCTTTATAAGCGTCTGAAAAGCAAAAAAGCCTTCTTGACGACCGATGTAAAAGTCCTGTTTATGGAAGGAAGCAAAGTGCAAGCGAGTGAGCATATGAGGCAATTTTCCGCAAAAGAAGAAATAGCCATTGGTCTTGAAATGCGCAATATGCTCGGATTGCCTACCCCTTCTGATTTAACTGCCAGCTTGGTTGTTAAGACCCTGAAAGCCGCAGCGGACGTATTTAGGTCCTAAATCCTCTTTAAATCTTGTAAATACGTTGTATTGACGAAGAGATACTTTTTATGTTAAAATGAAAGTATTCCAGAGGAGGCTAAAAATGATTAAGCGCTTGATTAAACATGGCAATAGCCAGGCTTTAGTGATTGATAAGGCCCTTCTGCAGGCTGCCGGATTAGATGAACAGGCGTCTTTTCAAATTACCGTTCATCCCGATGGGCTGACCATTCAGAGCGTGCGGGAAGACGCATCTCCGGAAGAGTTTCGGTGTGTAGCGGACAAATTATTGAAGTCAAAAAGCAAGCTATGGAAAAGCTTGGCCGATAAATGATCAAGTTTTTGCCGGTTGAAATGATCATTCTCTATCATGACAAGCTTATAGATTCCTATGGGGGAGTGCATGGCATTAGAGACATGGGGCTTTTGCTATCTGCTTTAGAGATGCCCAAAGCCCACTTATTTGGTGTGGAGCTTCATCCTACCCTTGAAGATAAAGCGGCGGCTTATCTCTTTCATATCATCTGCAACCATCCTTTCATAGATGGCAATAAGCGGACAGGAGGATTTGTGGCTGCTGTTTTTCTGGAAATCAACGGCAAATCTACCGACTTTCCAGATGAGGCATATGAAAGCCTTATCCTTGGAGTCGCAAGAGGAGAAATGAAAAAGGAAGACATTTCTCGTTTTTTCAAGAGACATCCCTCTAATTAAATTATCCTGCATATTAATAACCTGAGTTTGGAATTTTTTTACTCTTTCGGCTGCGTCAAAGCTGCGGAGAGGAACAAATGGCAAGCGCTTTTACGTCAGTCCAAAGGGTAAACTCCAAGCACAGGTTAATAAATCCTAAATCGATTATAGCAAGAGATTGCTGTCGAATGGTTAATTATCTATATTCGAAAGTATTTCTTCTTTGAAGGAAAAAACTCCAAATTCAGGTTATTAAGAATTCGATTGTTTCCAAGAGAAATCACTTGGTAGGTTTTTAAGTATCTTAATTAGTTCACTTAAAAATGAACAACTTTAAATTAAGTGTTTCAATTTTATGTGAATTAGATTAAATTGATTGGTTTTTTATTAATCGTTTAATTTTTAGGTTTTTATTTATGCTTTTTGAAAGTATTCCTTTACAGAATTTGAGTTTTTTTAGAAGTTATGAGTGTTCGCCTGATATGTTGGGACATGTTCTAGAGTATGCTGATGTGGCTACTCTTTATCGAACAAGCCGTCTTAGCCGCTCTTGGAAGCGACTATTTGAAAGCTCAATGAATCAAGCATGGAGCAATCTTTTCCAGCGCTTGTGGAATGAGAAAATTCCTCAAATACCGGGATGTTCACCTTATTGGCAATTCAATACGCGCTTTCGAGCGCTTGGCTTGCATTCTCTCAACCAGTGTCTGCTTGCCCTTGAAGAGCCGGACGTTATCGAACAAATTGATGTTTTGCGACGCACGCCTACAAATTTTTATTTTAATTCCTTCCTCTTGTCTAAGAAGCGCCATGTGATTTTAAAGACACCTTCCATTGATCTCGCCAATTTATTGGCGTTTCCCTTTGCACAAAATTTAGATCAATTGACGCTGCCGGATGAGGAAAAGCAGCGTTTAGCAAACGCAGCCGCGGTTTATAGAAATTACAATGAGTTTAATAATCATTTTGGTAATGGCAGCACGCTGATTTCGCGGTCTTCCTCTTATCGAGATTTGACCGTTTCTTTAATCGGCATACGCGTATTACAGGAGGGCATCCTATTAAGTCAGTCTCAGAACAACCATCACGTTCTAAATAACTTGCTCGTCCTTTTCAATACGCCCGATTGGATGAACGAAGATTGTGCTAAAAATTACAAGTATGCCCATATTTTCCTTGGATTTTGGCAAACTATTGATCCGGCAGGCTATGAATCCAGAAAGCAAGGGCTTTTATTTGCTGCGGCCAAAAAAGGAACCGTGGAGGTGATTGCTGTTCTCCTTCACTATATGAATGGCCATATTCTCGATGAGAATAAAAGAACTCCGCTGCATTATTTAAGTGAGTCCGGCGTGTTGGATGTGGAATTGGATTTTAATCAAGTTGTAGATGAGAAAGAAGTTCTTGGGGAACTGATCAAGCAAGGATGCTCGCCTTTACAGCGCGATGCGCAAGGACAATCTCCCTTGATGTTGGCTATCCAAGATTCTAATAAGCCTTTATTTAAGTGTTTACTAAACAATCTATCATTAACCGAAGAGGTATGGGGGCAAGTAGAAGAAGCCCTGTTGGGATTTGATGACTTATATAAAGAAGACGAGGATAAAAAAGCGATATTGAAAGTCGCGATGAGCTATGGATTTAGGATCGATCAAGATTCGTTCTTTTTTAATAAATTGTTTGTTTTAACAGAATGGAAATTGCTCTTATTTTGCTATGAATATTACTCGGATGAAGAACTCTTATCTTTGTTTTATCGCGTATTTGAGCATGCCGACAAAGATTTTTTACTGGCGGAAGAAGATACGCTGTCAAGCCTGAGCGATACCTTGGATGTGCTTTTGCCAAAGATGAAAAAATTTATCCTGGCTTTGAAAGAAAAAGCCGATCTTAATCGAGTCGACCAAAAAGGGCAGACGTGCTTGCATGCTTGCATTGTCTTTTTTGAGAAGCAAATCAAAAAAATTGAAGAGTTAAGATTTGCTCGCATTCAAGAAATGGAAGAAACAGGTGAAGAAGATGACTTTGAGGATGAGGCAATAGAAGCCTTAAACGTGATCGGGCCGATCTATTTGACCTTGGTCGAATCCTTGGCGACACCCATTAATACTCAGATGAAAGATCAAGAGGGGAATACTCCTTTGGATTTAATTGCAGATAGGGAAAGCGAGGCCTATCAATCTTTGTTTAATCGCTTGCAGCCTATTAAAAAGAAAAAATCTAACCGAGTGCTGCCAGGTCAATAGAAGGTGTTGTCCTGTCCTGTCCCCATCAGCGTCCATCAAGAGGCCAAGCCTACTGCTTGGCCCTCCCCATGCCAACGTTTATTGATTATTTTTAATAAAAAAGCCTCTAATGACATTAGAGGCTTTTAAGAAAAACCGAGCATGCGCTATTTGTTAGCTGCGCGCGACATAATAAACATCTTGAGAGGGATGCTCGATCAGCCGCAAACACCTGGCTTGAGTTTTGCCTTTATCTTTTTCGATGAAATAAAATTGCCAATCTTTTTCAAACATCACCAATTGACAATCATCAGGTGTAAAGTGAAATTGTTGGCTTAAACGCACTCCATTATAGACTTTCTTGCCATTTGCGTAGAGATAGCGTTCTCCATCAAAACTTAACTGCATACTCTCTGTATAGTGGATTAAGTCAAAACAGGTTCCATCTAAAGTTGTTTGCTGGATGATGCGGCAGGCGTCATAGGGATTGATAGAAGAGGGAAGCTGATCAAACAGGAGGGGCAAATCTTTATCGTTTCTGAGGAAATCCGCAGCCTTTTCGGGAGAGAGCGTTTGATTTAGGATAAGAGCGGAGAGGGAGAGATCTTCTTCTTTTTGATCTAACTCTTTTGCTTTTTGAGCTGTGACCAAGACGCTTGCCTCTGTCACGGTTCCTTCAAACAGAATGGTATCCTCTTGCATAATTAAATAGACAAAGGGACGATCTGCCCAGAAATGAGGATTAGGGTCTATCCCTTTATATGTCACAGCCGCTGTTGCTGCTTGCCCGGTTGTTCCTTTTTCATTTGAGCTGACTTTCACTTGATGCTTGATCAGGCTTAATCGATCGCGTCCGGAAATATGGGATAAAATTTCGTCAACGGGATATTCCATCTCCTGGAAGATAGGGAGAAGATCGACACTCCTATCTACTTCAAGCCTTGGCAAGTAAACGTTGACTTCTTGAGAGTATGCTTGCTTCAAGCAAGCCTTCACAAAGGCTGGAGTCATTTCTCTTATCAATTCGGGAAGCATCTTTGCGTTTTTAGGGAGGAAAATTAATTGATACAAAGGCTTGGAGTCCACGCTTTGATAATCCATTTTCAGCATTTCAAACTCTTCTGCTTGATAAAGGGCATATTTATTTTTTTGGAACATCATCATGGCCTGGGTACTCGTGCCATCCAAGCATTCAAATGGGTATTCATATGACCTACTTTTCTCAAAAGAGTGGTGCCACAGGGCAGTAAAAGAAATGGCATTGAGCATCGCGATCGCGTTCTTAGACAGGCTATTGGGAGAAAGGAGATGAGGGATTTTCCCATTTGTCTTATCCGAAATCCATTGGTTAATGCATGCTTCTGGCTCGGTCGTTTGGCGTATAGAGAAAACTTCCCCTTGATAAATGTCTTTGATCGTTTTGACAAAATATTCATTGGCCTCGCCTCCCAAAGCAAGCCCATTAGCCATTTTTAACTCAGCTATGCGACTTTGATTTTTGAGGCACGGTATGTTAATGGCTGCATTCAAGGCTGCATGGAAGCGGCTCTCTTGCATTTCTTCGCATCCCAAAGCAGACATCATCTTTTGCTTTGCTTTTCCATAAGGCAAGCCCTTGACAATCATTCCCAAAATAGGGGCAATGCTAATTGGCGATAGGCAAATGCTTCCCTCCATTTTACACGTTAACTCTTTGAATAAATCCAGAGAAAACGTTAAGAGGCCTGTGCGTACCGCTTCGATCTCTTCGGCAGCCGCAGGCATACATTCTTCTAGTGCATCGTTTGCTAATCTGATCTGCTTGCTCGTGATCTCGGCTCTTAATTGTTCCAAGCTCTCTGACTGTTGTCCGGCCAAACCTTGGCTTAAAGCAGAGGGGGGGTGATCAGCTGCTTGCTCAGAAGCGGGCTGGTTTTGCCTTGCTTGGGGAGGGGACGTTAAGGGCAAATAAACGGGAGGGATGGTTGATGAGGAAATCATTCTTTACTCCTTATGGATAGAGGTTTTTAGACACCTCGATCAAAAGTAAAGAAAGCTAGCCTTTTAGTGAACATTTTTTTAATTCACAATTTTTCCTTGATCTATCTTAGCCGGCCGCGCTTCTGTCTGTTCGGACTAGACATGGCAAGAAGCTTGAATGTAGGCCGCTAGCAATTTAAGGGCGCCCTAGGCGATTTTAAATCTTCCCTCGTTTTGTTGGTGCTTTTAGGATTTTAAAATTTATTAACCAGCGTGTGGAGTTTATCTAATTGCTTGGTAATCAGATAAACTCCACACGCTGGTTATTAGTCAAAGTGAAAGACCGGAAGCTAAGGAATTAGCTTTCCTTTGTCTATAAAAAAGATTTGGTATTTATGGAGAAGCAGCTCGATCTTTTGATTAATTTCATAATTATCAATATTAAGGCCAATTTTGCCTTTGGCTCTTAATTGGCCTTCAACAGAAGGATCTTCCAAGTCCTCGCTTGAATCGGGCTCTTTCAGATCGTCATCAATTTCTTCTGTGTGATTCGCTGAAACAAGCGTCTCCTCTTCTTCCATTTGCTCTTTTTCTATTGAAGTTTCATGGAATTGTTTTTCCGTATCTAACGCCTCATTTTTCCACTCACCCTCTAAATCTTCCTCAACATCTAAATCTTCTTCTAGATTTTCTGTGAGAGTGTCTTCAAAAAATATTTCATTATCATACTCCCTAATTTTTCTCAGTGATTGGGTCACTTTCATCATAGAGGGAGGTAAATGATCAAAAAGTTCATAATTAATAATTCTTTCCTCTTTTAGCACGCTTAATTGTTCAGACTTGATTCCCTGTTCTCTATTTTTTTCTATCTCACCCTCTATAAATTGAAGGATTTCATCACCCTGTTTGGCAAATTGGACCATGTCGCGCATGGCGAAAATTGCACAATTGTTTTCATCGGTTTGCCTGTCTAGTTTAGACACATAAATAGAAATTTGTTCGGGAGGAATGTCTAACTCTTTTCGTGCGGCTTCAATGACCTTATATATAATTACATCACTAAAACTTGAAACAGAAGTATCCTGATGACCTGTACTGTCTGTAATAACAAATTGATAATGCGGCTTGTCGGGCTCTTTATTCTTGTAAATAAGCAGGGGAGTAAAGTGAACGGATTGGATGCGACTGCTATCCCTGTAAAAATGTCTAATTCCAAAGCAGGCACGGTCAAGCGATTGATCTCCAATGAATTTGATGACTCTTTCCACTCCCTCTTCTAAATCTTTACATGCTCCATAATCGATGCGATCAAAAAATCGCTTTTGAGATTGAATATTTTGAAGAATCGTATCCACTGCAAGGGGAGTTAACTTTTCTAATTCTCCTGTATTTAAGAAGTAGTCTTGCGCTTTATTCCGATCGATAATCTTATTCATCATTAAGAATCGTATAGTAGTATTAAAGGTATCTACATCTTTGATTTGATGGCAATGTTTTAAAAAATCCAGAATATCGTTCTTAAAATTGCTATCTGTTTCATAGGCACTTTTAATACGCTCGCGAATTTTTACATATTTGCTATGCTCGCTATTTTCCGCATAATCCTTAAAAGCATCCTTTAAAAAGGTATTTAAAGAGTCAGGATTATTAATGGGATAATTTGAATTATTAATATCTGACATCATAATTCCACACCCCTATTTAAAATATTTGCTCATTTTTTATTATACCATTTTTAATTAGTTGTTATAATTTTTTTATAATTATTGTTTGTTTTAAATGATAAGAATATGGGTGTAAAACGAAAAAACCGGAATAATTTTTCCGTTCCTGTTTTTTTATTAATTATAAGCTGTTTGCGTTTTACATTTATTTAATTGAAAAATATTTTATAATTTGTTGTAAATAAAATTTTCTATATGCATTGATGTTATTTATTTTATTTTAAATTAAATTGTGATAAATTTTTAATTAATATTATTTTAATTAATAGGCGTTTACTATGAATATTTCTCAGCTTTTTGCTTCCAATCAAAATGAGCGTGATAATACGAGCTTCTCAAATCAACCGAATTGGCAAAACTTAGAAGGAATCAATCAACTTCCGTCTGAACTGTTGCAGTATATTTTTTCTTTTTTGACTCTTCATAGCGAGCGCACGCTTCTTGTCAATAAGGAGTGGAAAGCCTCTACGTTGGAGGTGGCAAGGTTTCAAAAAAACCAAGAAATTAAAGTGGTTTTGAATGGGTTTATCAATCATATCGCTAGCGGAAGAACTGAAGAGAGAATGCACCTTCAACGTTTTTTAGATCGTTCGCTTCTTCCGCAGCCTATCAGTTTTCCTCAAATTCAATTAGAGGCCGAAAAGATCGAAGATGGAATGGCTGTTATTTTAAAAAATGTGACAAAGCAGGAAGGCGAAGATTTAAAACAGAACTTACGCTCTTCTCTTGCGATGATTAAAGAGCCTGAAAGCGTAGTAATAGGAGAGCGCGTACTAGCTTTGAGTGTGATAAATGCCAAGCTAGAAGCTATAGATAGAAGATTAAACGGAACCTGTCCTCAAACGCTCCTGGATCTTGCTAATATAGCCATAGATTTTGCGAAGATAGGAAGAGTGGCGAAAGCGCTAGAAATGAGTGACTCTATTAGCAAAAAGCCCAGTATAAATCCAAAAGAGTATGCAAGTTATGCTCTCAGGGTTATTTCCAATCTTTTGGTCGGTCAGAAAAAATTAAAACAAGCCACTGCGGTGGCCCTTCAAATGGATTGTCCTTGGCGCCAACGGTTGGCCTTTCAAGCGATTCTTAAAGCTTATCTTTCCCTGAATCTTGTGGACCGGGCGATTGAGGTTTGCAATTTTATGAGCGGCCCATTGGGCAAATCGGCCGAGCTTTTGGGAATTGTGAACGAATTGGTAGCGAAAGGAAGGGTTGAGGAAGCGATTAAAATTGCTCCTAATATACTTAATCCGATTCATAAATCATTTGCTTATGGCTCCATCTTAAGAAAATTAATAGAGGTAGGCCGAGAAGAAGAGGCAGAAAAACTTGCTCAACACATGCCGGAAAGCGATTGGCAAAAATCACAAGCGCAGGCTGTCATCAAAGGGGTGATAAACCGATGAACTGACAAGCGGTAGGAAGCAAATGAAGAATGTCTGCATTTGCTTTAATCTAGCTCAGACATGTTGTCGGTTCAATAATCTTAGGCCAGCGATGATCGCTGTATCAATCAGCGGGGATAAAAGAAGGTAAAAAAGCCTTTTTCCGCAGCACCCAAAAGCAACTAATCGACCTTTGCTAATCCCAGTTCCCAACCCCACCAAGTCCGCCCAATTCGTTCATTCAAGCGATAGGTGGAATGCACAAAAAATGCAATTTGCAATATTTTTTATTCCTCTTACTATAAAGAGATTAAGAGTGATTTTTTTGCAGAAAATGCACTTTTTTTTATTTTGCCTGTTGCATTAATTTCCCCTTTTCGCTAATCTTTATGCATTCTTACGCAAACAAAGTCGTAAGAAATAGCGAGCGCCACTGAGCGTCGCAAAGAGTGTTTTGACAGTATAAGAGAGACAATGTGCAAGCATAATAAATAGAGCTTGTGTGGGGCAGGTTTACCTGTCTTACATATAAAGCACCGCTTTAAGCGGTGCAAAATAAACAACTCAGATTTTCAAG